>NZ_WHJF01000071.1:0-35239 GCF_011682185.1 Massilia genomosp. 1 | reverse complement strand
AATCGCGGCAACGTGCTTCTCCCAAAAAACGGTCGTGTTTTCCATGCTTGCTCCGGTATCAAATCGAAGTAGCAAGAATGCGGAAATTCGGATTAGCCAGCAAGTCTGGGGTTTATGGAGCGCTTACCGTTGACCAAGCTTGATTGGGATGCCACCTATTTCCGATTTGCCAGCCTTGGGGGAGGAACAACCAGCTCCGAATGGCTTTATCGAAAAGACAGAGAATTGAATTATTTCCAGGGTATGGCAAAACTGGAAATGGAATATCAGAACACACTGGAGAAATTGGCGGAGAACTTGTCTGTCGAAATCGTGAGCGAAGGGCGGAAGCAGCCTGTCGTCATCGTCGCCACGGTCGATAGCGAGAAAAAATACAATCTGAAGCTCGATTATAAAGACCCGTCCGCACTGGAGATTCGCCTACTGAGTCTGGGAATGAAGAATTCCTATTTTGGTGATGAAATCCTAATCGACAAAACAATCGAGGAATTTCAGGAGCACTTGAAAGGATTGGCGTCGTAGGAACGCAAACCTAAGCGGATGCATCCGCTCACGCGGGGCCTTACAGCCAGCGATTGGCCGGGGCATTGCGCAGACATGCGTTCATGCGCGCTTTTCGGCGCAGACGGTGTTCGCGGACAGCAGATCGAGCGCCCGCTCCAGTACCCGCGCGTGCGCCGCGACGATCAGATCGCGCATGCGCAGCTTCAGGCGGCGGTTGGCTCGCACGACCTATTCCTTGCTGCCGGATTCAGTGTCGTCGTAGCGGCCGACATCCTCTTCCAGCGCGGCCAGTTGCTAAAGAAAATCCATCGCTAAATCCTGCCACGCCTGAACTCGGCCAGGAATTTTTTCGCTTGCGCGGCCGTCAGCACCACCACCGGGTCGCCATGCCACGCATACAAAAACGGCGTGCCTCCCAAGCGGTCGGTCAGCTTGGCCGACAGCAGGAAGCGGGTGCCGGCCGGATGCAGCGCCGGGTCGACCAGCGCGCGCGTACACTGTACGCGCAGGCTGGGAGCAAACGCCTGCCCCGCCATCGGGCGGATGCGCAAGGCGCCAGTGCGTACATCTTCAAACGATTCGACCGCAACGTCGCGGTAAGCCCAGGTATCACGGGTCATGCTGATGCTTTCGCTATGACGACCGGCGCGCGCACCACATGCGCCTCGCGGATCGGCAGGTTGATCAGGGCGGCGGCCAGGGCCAGCACAATGTCGGCGTACCACATCCAGGTGTAGTCGCCGTAGGTCACGAACGACAGGCCGCCGAGCCAGGCGCCGAAAAAGCCGCCCACCTGGTGCGACAGCAAGGTCAAGCCGAACAAGGTGGACAGGTAGCGCATGCCGAACAGTTTGCCGACCAGGCCGGCCGTGGGCGGCACGGTCGCCAGCCAGGTGAAACCGAGCGCGCCGGCGAACACGTAGAAGGTCATGGCCGTTTTCGGCGCCAGCAGGTAGATGACGATGATCACGGCGCGGCTGGCGTACATCAGGGCCAGCAGGGACTTCATGCGGTAGCGGGTCGAGAGCGCGCCGGCGCTCAGGCTGCCGGCGATGTTGAATAGGCCGATCAGGGCCAGCGCGGTGGCCGATACGCCCGGCGACAGTTTGCACAGGGCGACTTCGCCCGGCAGGTGCGTGACCAGGAACGCGATGTGAAAGCCGCAGGTGAAAAAGCCGGCGTGCAGGCACAGGTAGCTGCGGTCGCGCAGCGCGATCTTGATCTGCGCGCCAAGGCCGATGCCGGGCGGGTCGGCCGGCTTGGCCGGGACCGCGGCGGCGGGATCGGCTTTGACCATTCCCGCGCCCTTGCGCAGCGGCCAGGCCAGGGGAATCGTCAGCAAGGTGGTGGCCGCCATGGTCAGCATCGCCGCCACCCACCCGGCGCTGTTGATAATCGCCTGCATCAGCGGCGCGAACACGAACTGGCCGAACGAGCCGCCGGCGTTGATGAAACCGGCCGCGAACGGACGGCGCGCGGCCGGCAGGCGCTGCGCGGTGGCGCCGATCAGGATCGAAAAGCTGCCCGCACCCGCCCCCGCCGCGCTCAGAAATCCCATGGTCAGCATCAGGCCCCACTGCGACGAGACGAACGGCGTCGCCGCCATGCCGGCGGCGAGCATCACGGCGCCAAGGATGATGACTTTGGCCGAACCCCATTTGTCGGCCACGGCGCCGAACACCGGCTGCGCCGCGCCCCACACGAACTGCCCGATCGCCATCGCAAAGCTGATCGAGGCCACGCCCAGCCCGGTCGCGGTATTAATCGGCGACATGAACAGGCCGGTGGTCAGGCGCGCGCCCATGGTGATCATCAAGATCGCCGAGGCGGCGAGGATCAACAGCCACGCGGCGCGCGGGCTCATCTCAGTCTGGGTGGGCATGGTTCAGGTCCTCGATCAGGGGCGTTAGTCGGGCAAGCGTGGTGTCCAGTTGCGTGTGCAGGACGCGCACGGCGTCGCGCCCGACCAGTTGTTCGAAGGCGCGCTGGGCGTCGCACCAGACCAGGTAGGCTTCGCCCAGTTTTTCCTGGCCGGCGGCGGTGATGGTGACGATGCGCTGGCGGTTGTCGGCGCCGGGGCGCGCCACGACCCAGCCCGCGTCGGTCAGCGGCTTGAGGTTGCGCGTGAGCGTGGTGCGCTCCATGCCGAGGCGCTCGGCCAGTTCGACCACCGGCAGCGCGGCGCGCGCCACGTTGGCGAGCACGCTGTACTGGGTGGTCTTGAGGCCCACGGCGGCCATGTGCTGGTCGTACACGCGCGACATGGCGCGCGTGAGCTTGCGCAGCTTGAAGCAGGTACAGCCCAGGGGCTTGTCGGTCGTATCGGTCATGGTTTCGGGAAATAGGTGCAGCTACACTGATTGTTTGAAGTATATGACAATCGATTGGCCTTGTGTGCTTGGGCCGACTTTTTAATCAGAGATAAAGGGATGATGATGGAACAATCAGGCAAACGCCAGCAATGGCTGGACGACGCCGCGGCAATGCGCGCCAAACTGGCCGCGCCGGGCGTGGCCGACCGCGCGCAACTACGCAGCCGCAGCGGAATGGAATTCCTGGAAGCGATCGCCAGCGGCGCCCTGCCCCCGGCGCCGATCGCGCAGTTGATGGGCATTTTGCCGATCTCGGTGGAGCCCGGCCGCGCCGTGTTCCAGGGAACGCCGGCGCTGGCGCATTACGATCCGAGCGGCGTGGTGCATGGCGGTTATGCGGCCACCATGCTCGACACCGCGCTCGGCTGCGCAATCCATACGATGCTGCCGGCCGGCAAGGGATACACGACCCTGGGGGACCTCGAAAAACCGTAGCGAGCGGTGCAAGTTTCGTCGGAGAAGCGCAGCCGTACGAAGGTACGGTGAGCATCGCAGGACGAAAATTGCGCCGCGCAGTAGGTTTTTCGAGGTCCCCCCTGGAGTTGAGGGTGAACTATCTGCGCGCGATGAATGACCAGACCGGGCCGGTGCGGGCCGAGGCGACCGTGGTCAGCGTGGGTGGACAGGTGGGCGTGGCCGAAGCGCGCATCACCGATGCGAACGGCAAGCTGTACGCCTTTGCGACCACAACTTGCCTGGTGTTCGATATCAGCGCTGGGTGATGGTGGAGAGATTGCCGCTGCCGTTTTGCAGCACGCTGGCGGTAAAGGCATTGCCGGTTTGCTTGATGCGCGAGAAATTGCCGGTCGTCCAGTTGTGTACACCATTCTGCAGCGTGGTGGCGCGGTTGTAGTTGCCGCTCTGGATGATCCCGGAGACGCTGCCGTTGAGCGTCGATGTCGCAGAGGCAAAGTTCCCGTTCCCGGCCTGGACGATGGTCGCGCCGTTGACTGCCCCGCTTTCATCGGCGCGCGCGACGTTGCGTTCGCCGTTTTGCGTGATCGACTGGTCCACCGTGAAAATGCTGCCTTTCTGGCGCACCCAGGCGCCGTTCAAGCGGCCGGTCTGTGCCACCGTGACGAAGGAATAGGCGGCGTCATCCTGGTCAGGTCCGCCTGACGGCGATCATGCTTTCCGGTCGCCGGGCCAGGCGGGCCTTGGTCCCCAGTCCTTACGCGGCGGCAGACTTGATCAACAGGCAGATCGCCTCGGCGGCCATGCCCTCTTCCCGGCCCAGGTAGCCGAGCTTTTCGTTGGTCTTGGCCTTGATGTTTACTTGTTGCGGCGATACGCCGATGTCTTCGGCAATCCGCGACACCATCTGCGCAATATGCGGCGCCATCTTCGGCGCCTGGGCGATGATGGTGGCGTCGATATTGCCGATCGTGTAGCCGGTGGCGACCACGCGGTGCGCCACTTCGCGCAGCAGGGTGCGCGAATCGGCGCCGGCGAACATCGGGTCGGTGTCCGGGAAATGCTTGCCGATGTCGCCCAGGCCGGCCGCGCCGAGCATCGCATCGATGATCGCGTGCAGCAGGACGTCGGCGTCCGAATGGCCGAGCAGGCCCATGCGGTGCGGGATTGCGACCCCGCCGATAATCAGTTTGCGGCCCTCGACGAGGGCGTGGCAGTCGTAGCCGGTTCCGACGCGGAACGGCGGTGCGGGATTGTAGGATGCCAGTGCCATGGTCTCACTCATTTCAGGTTAAGGCGCGGCCAGGTACATCTCGGCGATCCGGATGTCCGCCGGCAGCGTCACTTTTAAATTACGGGGATGTCCTTCGACCAGCTTGGGCGAGAAGCCCAGGGCCTCGACCGCACTGGCGTCATCGGTGATGACGCTGGCGTCGGTGGCCGCTGCGAGTGCATCGCACAGCAGCTTGTAGCGAAACATCTGCGGCGTCTGCGCCAGCCACAGACCGTCGCGGGCGACGGTGGTGACATCGGCGCCGCTGCGCTTGACGGTGTCCACGACCGGCAGGGCCAACAGGCCCCCGACCGGATCGTCGCCCACCGTGGCGATCAGCTTGTCGATCAGCGCGGCGTTGATGCCCGGCCGCGCCGCGTCATGCACCAGCACCCAGTCATGCTCGTGCAGCTCGCCCTCCAACGCCCGCAGGGCGTTGCGGACCGACTCCATGCGGCTCGCGCCGCCGCAGCGCAGCACGGTGGCTGCGCCGGACGGCACGATGGCGTCGATATACTCGTCGCGCGCGCTGACCACGACGTAGGTATGGGCGATCAAGCCGCTCGACAAAAATGCGTCGAGGGTGTGACGCAGCATCGGCTTGGCGCCGATGGGCAGGTATTGCTTGGGGCAGCCCGACGCCATCCGCGCGCCAATGCCGGCGGCGGGGATCAGGGCAAAATAGCGCGCTGCGGAATGCTTCATGGCTGTTGTCGTCGTCAATGTCGTTTAGCCGGTCTTATAAGGGACTGTACCTCACCTTTGCAAACTTTGCTCAGGCGCGCATACTCTTGCGGCGTGTCGATGGCGGCCTGCAAAAGCTCCACTTTCGCCATCTCGTTCTTTATGTACGTCATCCAGCCAGTATTGATTTCCTGCTGCAACAGGGCGCGAGCCCGGCCCGCCGGCGCGTAGAGCGGCTTGTTGTCGAACCGTTTGGACAACGCCGCGCGCACCGTCACTTCCACTTTCGGCAAATGGTCGAGATAGGTCTTGAGGTGGCGCATCTCATGCGCAAGAATCTCCTGATATGCGCAAGAACCCGGAGAAAACTCGCGTCCGACGTAGACCACGATGGGGCTGTAGAACAGCGAAACCGCAATTTTCGGCGCCACGCACTCGTAGCCGCTCAAGGGATCCTTCAGCATCGCACCGTTGAGGCCGATTGACATGCGCGACTCGGTGCGGGTCAGTCCCAGCACAAAGGAGTTGGGCCGGCCGGGTTTCATGGCGGTCAGGCCGTGCAGCGACACCGTGTTGTTGATGGTGTAGCCGTTCTGCGCCGACGTCAATACCGACACCGCCTTGTCGATCGAATCCTCGCAGCGCGCCTGGAACGCGGTGCGCGCGGCCCAGCAAGGGTGCGAGAACAACAACGCCAGCGCGAGCGCCAGGATCTTCATCGTCGCTCAGGTCGCAGTCCAGCTTCCGGCGATCAGCTTTTCGAGCCAGAAGGCGCCGATGATGGTCTTTACGTCGGTGACCTGGCCAGTGCGCACCATCTCGAGCAGTTCGGGCACGCTGGCGCTGAAGGTCTCCAGGAACTCGCCGTCGTCCAGTTTTGCCGGGCCGGCCGTCAGGCCGCGCGCGACGAACAGCTCAAGGTGCTCGTCCGAGTAGGCAATGGCGTTGTGGATGGTGCTGATAAATTGCCAGTCGGTCGCCGTGTAGCCGGTTTCTTCCTGCAGCTCGCGCCTGGCGCAGGCCAGCGGCTCCTCGCCCGCATCGATTTTTCCAGCTGGGAATTCGATGAAGACGCGCCCGAGCGGATAGCGGAACTGGCGCTCCAGCAGCACGCGGCCATCGCCCAGGATCGGCAGGATCACCACGGCGCCCGGATGGCGGATGTATTCGCGGGTGGCGACGGCGCCGTTGGGCAGGCTCACGCGGTCGTGCGAGACCTTGAGAAAGCTGCCGTCGTAGGCGACGCCGCCATCGATGCGCCGCTCTGTCAGATGATCCTCGGTCAGGTGCGCGTCCAGGTGCGAGTCCGGGTGCGAGTCCATGTGCGGCTCCTTGCGGTTAATGTTGGCGCTTGCGCAGGTAGCGCATCACAAAGCCCGGGAACGCCAGCACCACGAACAGCGGCACGGTGATCATGTAGAACTCCTTGACCTGCGTGAAGACGTTACCGATGCGCGACTCCAGAAAGTAAGCGACGACGCCCACCACCAAGTACAGCACCAGCAGTTCGGCCACGCGCAGCCAGCCCGACTTGTTCGGCGCCTCGCCGGGCGCGCTGTTCAAGGGGATGACGCCGAACAGCCGTTCATTGATGAACGGCAGGTTGGCCGCCGCCAGGGCAATGGCGATGGCCAACCAGCTCGATGACGACACGTCCATCAGGAACCGATAGTCTTCGTCATCGCGTTCAGGCATGCGGCCAGCAGCGGACCGGCGAAGACGCCGAGCAGCACGGTAGCGATACCGTTGATGGACAAAACCGCGCGCATGTCGAAGGGCGCGACGATCGGGGTGGTGTCGGTCGGCTCGTCGAAGTACATGACCTTGACCACGCGCAGGTAGTAGAACGCGCCGATCAGCGAGAACATCACCGCCACCACGGTCAGCCACACGGCGCCGGTCGAGAGCACCGCTTCGAGCACCGCGAACTTGGCGGCAAAGCCCATCATCGGCGGCACGCCGGCCAGCGAGAACAGCAAGATCGCCATGACGATCGCGAACCACGGGCTGCGCTTGGCCAGGCCCTTGAAGTCGTTCATTTCTTCGGCTTCGAAGCCGCTGCGCGAGAGCAGCATGATCACGCCGAAGGTGCCGAGCGTGGTCAGGACGTAGGTGATCGAGTAGTACATGGCGGCGCTGTACGCCGACGCGGCATTGCTGGCGTCGGCCATGGCTTTCGGATCGAGCGGATTGGCGACCACGCCGGCCAAGAGGCCCAGCAAGACAAAGCCCATTTGCGCGATGGTCGAATAGGCCAGCATGCGCTTGATGTTGGTCTGGGCGATCGCGGTCAGGTTACCGATCGCCAGCGACAGCACGGCCAGCACCATCAGCATCTGCTGCCAGTCGATCGCCATCGGCAGCAAACCTTCCACCAGCAGGCGGATGCAGATCGCGAACGCCGCCAGTTTCGGCGCGCCGCCCAGCAGCAGGGTCACCGCAGTTGGCGAACCCTGGTACACATCGGGCACCCACATATGGAAGGGCACCACGCCAAGCTTGAACGCCAGGCCGGCCACCAGGAACACCAGGCCGAACACCAGGATATGCACATTGGCCTTGGCCGACGATGCCGCTTTCGAGATTTCGCCGATGTCGAGCGAACCGGTGGCGCCGTACAGCATCGAGATACCATACAGCAGGAAGCCGGAAGCAAGCGCGCCGAGGATGAAGTACTTCATCGACGCTTCGGTCGAGACGGCGTGATCGCGGCGCAGCGCAACGAGTGCGTACAGCGACAGCGACATCAGCTCCAGGCCCAGGTAAATGATCAGCATGTTGTTACCGGAGATCATGATCATCTGGCCGAGCAGCGAGAACAGCGCGAGCACATAGAATTCGCCGCCCAGGTTACCCGACAACATGCCACGCGCGGTGGCATAGGCGCGCGAGTACACCAGCGTGATGCCGATGGCCAGGTAAGTACACATCTTCAGCAGGTTCGACATCGGGTCCGACACGAACATGTTATGGAAGGTGTAGACCGTGGTGCCGGCCGCGTAGTCGGCGTAGCTCAAGGCGGCGCAGCCGAGCAGCGCACCGAGCGAGAGCAGGTAGGTGACGATCCGTTTCTCATCCTTGAGGAACATGTCGATCAAGAGGATGCTTGATGCGGCGATCAGCAGGAAGATTTCGGCGTAAACCGGGATCAGGTTGGGATTCGTAGTCGGGATCATAGTCTTCTTCAGTGCGGCAGTTTCGACACGCGGACATGCTCGAGCAGGTCGGCGACCGAGGTTTGCATCGTGTCGGTGAACGGCGCAGGGTACAGGCCCATCGCGATCACGGCGATGGCCAGGATGCCGAGCATGACGAATTCGCGCGTATTGAGGTCCGTCAGTTCGGCCACATGCTTGTTGGCGACCTTGCCGAAGACCACGCGCTTGACCATCCACAGCGAGTAGGCGGCGCCAAAGATCAGGGCGGTCGCGGCCAGCATGCCGATCCAGAAATTGAATTCGACCGCGCCCAGGATGACCATGAACTCACCGACAAAACCGGAGGTGGCCGGCAAGCCGCAGTTGGCCATCGAGAACAGCACGATGAAGGCGGCGAAGCGCGGCATGCGGTTGACCACCCCTCCGTAGTCGGCGATCTGGCGCGAGTGCATGCGGTCGTACAGCACGCCGATACACAGGAACATGGCGCCCGAAATGAAGCCGTGCGAGATCATCTGCACGATGCCGCCCGATACCGACATCTGGTTGAACATGAAAAAGCCCAGGGTGACGAAACCCATGTGCGCGATCGACGAATAGGCGACCAGTTTTTTCATGTCCTTCTGGACCAGTGCGACCAGGCCGATGTAGATCACGGCGATCAGCGAGAGGGTGATGATGAAGCCACCCATGTAGTGCGATGCATCAGGGGTGATCGGCAGCGAAAAACGCAGGAAACCATATGCGCCCAGTTTCAGCATGATCGCGGCCAGCACGGCCGAACCGCCCGTTGGCGCTTCGACGTGGACGTCCGGCAGCCAGGTGTGGACCGGGAACATCGGCACCTTGACGGCAAACGCCATCAGGAAGGCCAGGAAGATGAAGATCTGCTCTTTCATCGACAGCGGCAGCTTGTGCCAGGCCAGGATGTCGAAGGTGCCCGAGACGTTGTACAGGTAGACGATGGCGACCAGCGTGAGCAGGGAACCCATGAAGGTGTACAGGAAGAACTTGAACGAGGCGTACACACGGTTCTCGCCACCGAACACGCCGATGATGATGAACATCGGGATCAGGGTCGCTTCGAAGAAGAAGTAGAACAGCAAGCCGTCCATCGCGCAGAACACGCCGATCATCAGGCCCGACAGGATCAGGAAGGAACCCATGTACTGGGCCACGCGCTTTTCGATCACTTCCCACGCCGAGATCACGACGATCACGGTGATGAAGGCCGTCAGCGGCACGAACCACAGCGACAGGCCGTCGATCGCCAGCGAGTACATGATGTTGAAGCGGCCGATCCACGGCGTGCTTTCGGCGAACTGCATGCCGTGTACGGCGTTGTCGAAGTGCTGCAGCAGCGGCAAGGTGACCAGGAAGCTGGCGATGGACGCGATCAGCGCCATCCACCGGGTCAGGCCCGGTTTTTCGTCGCGGCCAAGCGCAAGAATGGCCGCGCCAAGGACGATCGGAAGCCAGATCGCCAGGCTCAGATACGGAGGAAAATTAGAAATCGTAGACGGCATCATGTTTTATTGTCTTTGCGTGTCTGTTAAGCGTGCCAGAACGGGAGGAAGTACATCAGCGCGCCGAGCACACCGATGATCATCACAAACGCGTAGTGGTAGATGTAACCGGTCTGTCCGAGACGGACGATGGACGAGAACCAGCCAACCAGTTTCGCGCTTCCGTTGACGACCAGGCCATCGATGAGGCCCTTGTCGCCGATATTCCACAGGCCGTTGCCAAGCAGGCGCGCGCCACCGGCGAACACCACCTCGTTGAACTTGTCCATGTAGTACTTGTTGTCCAGCAGCGTATGGACCGCCTTGAAGTGGCGGTAGAACCAGGCCGGCACGCGCGGATTGACCATGTAGCAGTAGTAGGCCGCCGCCACGCCGGAGATCGCCAGCCACAGCACCGGCGAGGTCAGGCTGTGCGTGACCATCGCCAGCGGACCGTGGAATTCTTCGGCCAGGATGTGCATTGCCTTGTGCTCGTGGCCGACGGTAATGACCTTGTCGAAGAATTTACCGAACAGCATCGGACCGATGGTCAGGTAGCCGATGACCACCGAAGGAATCGCCAGCAGGATCAGCGGCAGGGTCACCACCAGTGGCGACTCGTGCGGCTTCTGGCCAGGGGCCAGGCCGTGGTGCGCATGGTCGTCGTGCTCCTCTTCATGGTGCGCGTCGGACGCGTGCGCATCGGCGTGCTTGGCGTCATGCTTGGCGTCATGCTTCTTATCGTGCTTGGCCTCGTGGGCATGATGGTCGTGCGCATGCGCCTTGCCGAAACGCTCTTCGCCGTGGAATACCAGGAAGTACATGCGGAACGAGTAGAACGCCGTGACGAACACGCCGGCCATCACCGCAAAGTACGCGAAGCCCGAACCCCAGATGGTGCTCGCGTGGACCGCTTCGATGATGCTGTCTTTCGAGTAGAAGCCCGAGAAGAACGGGGTGCCGATCAGCGCCAGGGAGCCGAGCAGCGCGGTGATCCAGGTAATCGGCATGTACTTGCGCAGGCCGCCCATGTTGCGGATGTCCTGGTCATGGTGCATGCCGATGATGACCGAGCCGGCGCCGAGGAACAGCAGGGCCTTGAAGAAGGCGTGGGTCATCAGGTGGAACACGGCGACCGAGTAGGCGGACGAACCTAGCGCCACGGTCATGTAGCCGAGCTGCGACAGGGTCGAGTAAGCGACCACGCGCTTGATGTCGTTCTGGATGATGCCCAAAAAGCCCATGAACAGCGCGGTGATCGAACCGATCACCAGCACGAAAGACAAGGCGGTGTCGGACAGTTCGAACAGCGGCGACATGCGCGCCACCATGAAGATACCGGCGGTAACCATGGTCGCGGCGTGGATCAGTGCCGAAATCGGGGTCGGGCCTTCCATCGAGTCGGGCAGCCAGACGTGCAGCGGGAACTGGGCCGACTTGCCCATCGCGCCGATGAACAGGCAAATGCAGGCAACCGACAGCAGCATCCAGTCGCTGCCCGGCAGGGTTTTGAGCGAGAGCGCGCCGGCCTGGTCGAACACTTCCTTGTAATTCATGGAACCTGCGAACGCCAGCAACAGTCCAATACCGAGGATGAAGCCGAAGTCGCCGACGCGGTTGACCAGGAACGCTTTCATGTTGGCGTAGATCGCGGTCGGGCGGGTGTACCAGAAACCGATCAGCAGGTACGAGACCAGGCCCACCGCTTCCCAGCCGAAGAACAGTTGCAGGAAGTTGTTCGCCATGACCAGCATCAGCATCGCGAACGTAAACAGCGAAATGTAGGCGAAGAAGCGGTTGTAGCCTTCGTCTTCGGCCATGTAGCCGATGGTATAGATGTGTACCATCAGCGACACGAAGGTGACCACGCACATCATCATCGCCGAGAGCGAATCGATCTGGAAGCCGACTTCCATCTTGATCTTGCCGACGGTCATCCAGTTGTAGATCGTGCCGTTGAAGGCGGCGCCGTCGAGCACGTCCATCAAGGTCATCACCGACAGGACCAGCGCGATCAGCACGCCCAAAATCGTGACGGTATGCGACGTTTTACGGCCGACCAGGTTACCGAAGAATTTTGTTCCGAACAAGCCCGCAATCACAGCACCAGCCAGCGGCGCCAGTGGTACGGCAAGAAGGACGTTAGGGTTAAGAAGTTGCCCCGCCATGTTGAACCTTAATCGTTATGTATTCGAGTATGAATGTAAGCGCCGGACGGACCGGATTAACCTTTGAGGGTATCGAGGTCTTCCACGTTGATCGTGTCCAGATTACGGAACATGACCACCAAGATCGCCAGGCCAATTGCCGATTCGGCAGCGGCGACGGTCAGGATGAAGAAGACAAAGATCTGCCCCGCCGCGTCGCCCAGGTAATGCGAAAACGCGATGAAGTTCAAATTCACGGCCAGCAGCATCAATTCAATCGCCATCAGCAGGACGATGACGTTCTTGCGGTTCAGGAAAATCCCGACGATCGAGATCGCAAACAGCAGTGCGCCCAGGATCAGGTAGTGTGCGAGCGATAAAGTCATTTTGTCTCCTTGGGGACGGCGACCGGTGGCGTGACGTCCGCCGGACCGGCCTGGGCTTCGGCGGCGGCCAGCGCGGCCGCTTTGGCAGCCGCGTCGATGGCGGGCTGGTCGACCGTTGCCATCTTCACGATACGCAGGCGGTCGTTACGCTTGACGCGCACGGCGTCGCCCGGATGGAAGGCCTTGGTATCCTTGCGGCGACGCAGGGTCAGCGCGACGGCGGCGACAATGGCCACCAGCAGGATGGCGGCGGCGATCTCGAAACCAAGGATGTACTTGGTGTAGATCAGCAGGCCCAATTCCTTGGTGCCGCCGATGTTCGCGCCGACGGCCTCGGCCTCCTGCTCGAACTTCATGAAGCCGCGCCACAACACGGCCGCCATTTCCAGCACGATCACCACGCCGATACCGGTGGCCAGCGGCAGGTAGGACCAGAAGCCCTCCCGCATGCGGTCCATATTGATATCGAGCATCATGACAACGAACAGGAACAGCACCATCACCGCGCCCACATACACGAGCACCAGCACGATCGCCAGGAACTCGGCCTTGAGCAGCAGCCAGATGCCGGCCGCGTTGAAGAACGCCAGCACCAGGAACAGTGCCGCGTGGACCGGATTGCGGGCAGTGATAACACGGGTCGCGGCGGCAAGCATAATCGCCGAGAACACGTAGAACATGACAGTTTTAAATTCCATAACTAACCCAGAGGACTTGCAGTTAAATGTGCTAAAAGACTAGCGGTAAGGGGCATCGGCCGCGCGCGCGGCGGCAATGTCGCCCTCGTAGCGATCGCCAACAGCCAGCAACATCTCTTTCGTATAGTACAGATCGCCGCGTTTTTCGCCGTGGTATTCCAGCACATGCGTCTCGACAATCGAGTCGACCGGGCAGGATTCTTCGCAGAAGCCGCAGAAAATGCACTTGGTCAGATCGATGTCGTAACGCGTGGTGCGGCGCGAACCGTCGTCGCGCTGTTCCGATTCGATGGTGATCGCCATGGCCGGGCACACCGCTTCGCACAGCTTGCAGGCGATGCAGCGCTCTTCCCCGTTGGGGTAGCGGCGCAGCGCATGCAGGCCGCGGAAACGCGGCGACATCGGGGTTTTCTCTTCCGGATACTGTACGGTGATCTTGCGCGAGAACGCATAGCGTCCGGTCAGCGCCAATCCCTTGATCAGTTCGGTCAGCAGCATGCTGCTGAAAAAGTCTTTCACTCGTTCCATTATCTCTTCCTTACTTCCAAATATTCCAGGATGTCTGCATCCAGCCAGCGACCAGGACCAGCCACACCAGGCAAATTGGAATGAAAATCTTCCAGCCGAGGCGCATGATCTGGTCATAGCGATAGCGCGGGAAGGTGCCGCGAACCCAGATGAACAGCGAGACAATCACAAAGGCCTTGGCGAACAGCCAGAAGAAGCCGAGGAAACCGCCGAGTACGCCGCCAACTTCGAGGAAGGCGAACGGTGCGTGCCAGCCGCCCAGGAACATGATCGAGGCCAGGGTGCCGATCAGGATCATGTTGGCGTATTCGGCCAGCATGAACATGGCGTAGGACATGCCCGAGTACTCGACCATGTGGCCGGCCACGATTTCGGACTCGCCTTCGACGACGTCGAACGGGGAACGGTTGCATTCGGCCAGGCCCGAGGTCAGGTACACCACGAACAGCGGCAACAGCGGCCACACGTTCCACGAGAGCATGGAGACGCCGTGCGCCACGCCCCAGCCCATGTTCTGGCCGGCGACGATGTCGGAGAAATTCAGGCTGCCCGAGACCATCAGGATCACCACCAGCACGAAGCCGATCGGAATTTCGTACGAAATCATCTGGGCCGATGCGCGCATCGCGCCCATGAACGAGTATTTCGAGTTCGACGCCCAGCCGGCGATGATGATGCCGTACACCTCGATCGAGGTGATCGCCATCAGCAGCAGCAGGCCGGCGTTGATGTCGGCCAGGGCCACGCCCGGACCGAAGGGCACCACCACCCAGGCGGCCAGCGCCGGCATGATGGTCATGATCGGACCGAGGATGAACAGGCCGCTCGAAGCCTTGGTCGGCACCACGATCTCTTTGAACAAGAGTTTGAGCGCATCGGCGATCGGCTGCAGCAAGCCCATCGGGCCAACGCGGTTGGGGCCGACGCGGATCTGGATCCAGCCGATCAGCTTGCGTTCCCACAAGGTCGCGTAGGCAACCAGGCCCATCAGCGGCAGCAGGACGCACATGATCTTGACCAAGGTCCAGATCAGCGGCCAGAAGTAGCCGATGTTGGAGGCACCCCAGGCGTTGACGCCATCAATCATTTCAGGCAGCGCCATCAGACCCCCTCCCCTGCTTTTTCAACTGTGATCGCACCGAACATCGCGCCCAAGGTGGCGGTCAGCGGGTGCGCCGAGGCGACACGCACGGTGTTGGCCGGCAGGCGGGCATCGACGCCGGCCACCAGGATGGCCGAACCCGACCCCTGCGATACCTTCACTTTGGCGCCGGCCTGCACGCCCAGCTTCGCGGCCAGGTCGGCCGGCAAGGTCACCAGCGGCGCGTTGGCGTCGGCGGTGCGCAGCAGCGGCTCGGAACGGCGCGCGATGGCGTCGGCAAAATAGATCGGCACGTCGGTGACGCGTTCCAGCGCGGTGCCGGTGCCGTAGGCGGCGCTTTTCAAGGCAGCCTTGCCGGTGTTGTTCAGCTTGGCCGACAGGTCGGTCACGTCTTTGCCGAACAGCTCGTCGCGGATCGCTTCGGAGGTGTCGTACTCGAAACCGGACAGGCCCAGCAGGTTACCCAGCACGCGCAGCACTTTCCATGCCGGACGGGTGTCGCCGAGCGGTTTGACGGTGCCGTTGAAACTTTGCGCGCGGCCTTCGCAATTGACGAAGGTGCCCGAGGTTTCGCTGAATGGTGAAATCGGCAGCAGCACGTCGGCGTACTCGAAACCATGCTGGAAGGCCGACATGACGACGACCATCTCGGCGGCGTCGAGCGCGGCGCGCGCTTGCTGCGGGTTGGCGCAATCGAGTTCCGGTTCGGCGCCCAGCAGCACGTAGGCTTTTTTCGGTACCGAGAACACTGGCGCCGCGTTCTTGGCGAACGCGCCGACCAGGTAGCCGCCGACCGTGTTGGCGGCCTCGGTCAGGTAGCCGAACTTGGCGCCGGTCTGTTCGGCGATCCACTGCGCGGCCGCGTGCAGCGCGGACGCTTGCGGATGGTGCGCGGCGGCGTTGCCGAGCAAGACCACACCAGGCAGGTTCTCGTCGCCGGTGTTCAGGCTGGCGGCAATCGCCTTGGCGGCGTCGGAGGCTTCAATGCCTTCGAAACCGGCTGGCGCGGCCACGCCCTTGGCGGCGGCGAGCGCGGCCACGATGCTGGACAAGGCGGCCAGCCAGTCGGACGGCGCGGCGATGATCTTGTTGGCGGTCGGGATCAACAGTTCGTCATCGGACGCGTGTACCAAGGAGAGCTTGGCGCCGCCCTTGACGGCAGCGCGCAGGCGGGTGGCGACCAGCGGATGATCCTTGCGGATGAAGGAGCCGATGACCAGCGCGCGCTTAACAAGCGACAACTCGGCGATCGGCATGCCCAGCCAAGGCGTGACCTGGCCGTCCAGCGCGAAGTCGCTCTGGCGCAGGCGGAAGTCGATGTTCTCGGAACCGATGCCGCGCATCGCTTTGGCAAGCAGATGCAGCTCTTCGACCGTCGAATGGGCGGTGGCGAGGGCGGCGATGCTGTCGGCGCCATGCTCATGCTTGATGTTGCGCAAGCCGTGCGCCACGTATTCGAGCGCGGTCTGCCAGTCGGTCTCGGCCCATTGGCCGCCCTGCTTGATCATCGGCTTGGTCAGGCGTGACTGGTTGTCCAGCGCTTCGTACGAGAAACGGTCTTTGTCCGAAATCCAGCACTCATTGATGCTGTCGTTTTCCAGCGGCAGCACGCGCATGACCTTGCCGCCCTTGACCTGGACGATCAGGTTGGTGCCGAGCGAATCGTGCGGGCTGACCGATTTGCGGCGCGACAGTTCCCAGGTACGGGCGCTGTAGCGGAACGGCTTGGAGGTCAGTGCGCCGACCGGGCACAGGTCGATCATATTGCCCGACACTTCAGAATCGACGGTCTTGCCGACGAAGGAAGTGATTTCGGCATGTTCGCCACGGCCCAGCATGCCCAGTTCCATGACGCCGGCCACTTCCTGGCCGAAACGTACGCAACGGGTGCAGTGGATGCAACGGGTCATTTCCTGCATCGAGATCAGCGGGCCGGCATCTTTCGGCGGAACCACGCGTTTTTCTTCTTCGTAGCGCGAGTTCGACTTGCCGTAGCCAACCGCCAGGTCTTGCAACTGGCATTCGCCGCCCTGGTCGCAGATCGGGCAATCGAGCGGGTGGTTGATCAGCAAGAATTCCATCACGGATTTCTGTGCCTGCACCGCCTTCTCGCTGTTCGAACGCACGATCATGCCCGCCGAAACCGGCGTGGCGCAAGCCGGCAACGGCTTGGGCGCCTTTTCGACTTCGACCAGGCACATGCGGCAGTTGGCTGCGATCGACAATTTCTTGTGATAGCAGAAGTGCGGAATGTAGGTGCCCAGCTTGTTGGCCGCGTCCATCACCATGCTACCCGGTGGGACTTCTACCTTCTTACCGTCAATTTCAATTTCAACCATGAGAGTTCTCTGGCCTTAGATATAAGCGGGCACCAGACAGTGCTTGTGCTCGATGTGATATTCAAATTCTTCGCGGAAGTTCTTCACGAAAGCGCGTACCGGCATCGCCGCCGCATCACCGAGGGCGCAGATGGTGCGGCCCTGGATGTTGTCGGCGATCGAGTTGAGCATGTCCAGGTCGTCGGGACGGCCCTGGCCGTGCTCGATGCGGTGGACCATGCGGTACATCCAGCCCGTGCCTTCGCGGCACGGCGTACACTGGCCGCAAGACTCTTCATAATAGAAATACGACAGGCGCAACAGCGACTTGACCATGCAGCGCGTCTCGTCCATGACGATCACGGCGCCCGAACCGAGCATGGAGCCGGCCTTGGCGATCGAATCGTAGTCGAGATCGGTGTTCATCATGAGCTCGCCGCGAATCACCGGGGCGGACGAACCGCCGGGAATGACCGCCTTGATCTTTTTACCGCCGCGCATGCCGCCAGCGAGTTCCAGCAGCTTGGCGAACGGCGTGCCGAGCGGCACTTCGTAGTTGCCCGGCAAGTTGACGTCGCCCGAGATCGAGAAAATCTTGCTGCCGCCATTGTTCGGCTTGCCGATGGCAGCGTATTTCTCGCCACCCATGTTCAGCAGGAAAGGCACGGCGGCGAAGGTCTCGGTATTGTTGATCGTGGTCGGCTTGCCGTACAGGCCGAACGAGGCCGGGAACGGCGGCTTGAAGCGCGGCTGTCCCTTCTTGCCTTCGAGCGACTCGAGCAGCGCCGTTTCTTCGCCGCAGATGTAGGCGCCGTAGCCGTGCGCGGCGTGCAGCTGGAAGCAGAATTCGCTGCCCATGATCTTGTCGCCCAGGAAGCCGGCGGCGCGCGCCTCGTCCAGTGCGTCTTCAAAGCGCGCGTATTCGGCCCAGATTTCGCCGTGGATGTAGTTGTAGCCGACCGTGATGCCCATCGCATAGGCGCCGATGGCCATGCCTTCGATCAGCGCGTGCGGATTGTAGCGGATGATGTCGCGGTCCTTGAACGTGCCCGGCTCGCCTTCGTCGGTGTTGCAGACGAGGTATTTCTGGCCCGGAAACTGGCGCGGCATGAAGCTCCACTTCAAGCCCGTCGGAAAACCGGCGCCGCCACGGCCGCGCAGGGAACCGGCCTTGAGTTCGGCGATGATCGCTTCCGGCGTGATTTTTTCTTCCAGGATACGGCGCAGCGCGGAATAGCCGCCACGGTTCACGTAATCCTGCAAGTGCCAGTTCTGGCCGTCGAGGCCGGCCAGGATGACCGGATCGATGTGACGTGAATGGAGCGATGTCATTTCTTGAGTTCCTCGACCAGTGCATCGATTTTGCTGTCCGACATCAGGCTGCACATGCGCTTGTTATTGACCAGCATCACCGGCGCATCGGCGCAGGCGCCCATGCACTCGCCTTCGACCAGCGTGAACTGGCCGTCGGCCGAGGTGGCGCGGTAGCCGATGCCGAGTTTTTCTTGCAGGTAGTGACCGGCATGCTCGCCGCCCGACAGGGCGCATGGCAGGTTGGTACACACGGAAATCTTGTACTTGCCGACCGGCTTGACGTTGTACATATTGTAGAAAGTCGCCACTTCCTGCACGGCGATGGCGGGCATGCCGAGGTAATCGGCGACATCCTGCATCACTTCCGGCGGGAGCCAGCCTTTTTCATCCTGCGCAATGGCGAGCGCCGCCATGACCGCGGACTCTTTATGGTCGGGCGGATACTTGGCGACTTCACGGTCGATTTTTTTGTAAGACTGCTCTGATAACAACATGGTTGTGCCTCAATTAATCGACTGCTTAGCGGTCGATACTGCCGAATACGATGTCCTGGGTGCCGATGATGGTGACGGCGTCGGCCAGCATGTGGCCGCGCGCCATTTCATCCAGGCTTTGCAAGTGCGCATAGTCCGGGGTGCGGATCTTCAGGCGGTACGGCTTGTTGGCGCCGTCCGACACGATGTAGATGCCGAACTCGCCCTTCGGATGCTCGACCGCGGCATACGCCTCGCCCGGCGGCACGTGGAAGCCTTCGGTAAACAGCTTGAAGTGGTGAATCAGCGATTCCATGTTCGACTTCATCTCGGTGCGGCGTGGCGGCGCAACCTTGTGGTTGTCGGTCATGACCGGGCCCGGATTGGCGCGCAGCCAGGCGGACGCCTGCTTGATGATGCGGTTCGACTGGCGCATTTCTTCCACGCGCACCAGGTAGCGGTCGTAGCAATCGCCGTTGGTGCCGACCGGCACGTCGAAATCCATCTTGTCGTACACGGCGTAGGGCTGCTTCTTGCGCAGGTCCCACTCCACGCCCGAGCCGCGCAGCATGGCGCCGGTAAAGCCCATGGCCTTGGCCGCTTCCGGGCTGACCACGCCGATGCCGACGGTACGCTGTTTCCAGATACGGTTGTCGGTCAGCAGGGTTTCGTACTCGTCCACGTAGGTGACGAAACGCTTGCAGAAATCGTCGAGGAAATCGAGCAGCGAGCCCTGGCGGTGTTCGTTCAGTTCGTCGATGGCCTTGGCGCTGCGGATGATCGATGCCTTGTGCTTGGGCATCGCGTCCGGCAGGTCGCGGTACACGCCGCCCGGGCGGTAGTAGGCCGCGTGCATGCGCGCGCCGGACACCGCTTCGTAGCAGTCGAACAAGTCTTCGCGGTCGCGGAAGGCGTACAGGAAGGGGCCCATGGCGCCGACGTCGAGCGCGTGCGTGCCGAGCCACATCAGGTGGTTCAGCAAGCGCGTGATTTCGTCGAACATGACGCGGATATATTGGGCGCGCACGGGCACCTCGATGCCCAGCAGCTTTTCGATCGCCATCACGTAACCGTGTTCATTGCTCATCATCGACACATAGTCGAGACGGTCCATGTACGGCACGGTTTGCAGGTAAGTGCGGGTTTCGGCCAGCTTTTCGGTGGCGCGGTGCAACAGGCCGATGTGCGGATCGGCGCGCTGGATGACTTCGCCGTCGAGCTCGAGCACCAGGCGCAGCACGCCGTGCGCGGCCGGGTGCTGCGGGCCGAAGTTGAGGGTGTAGTTCTTAATTTCAGCCAAGGTTTTTGCTCCCAGGATTCATCCCGTAGGTTTCTTCGCGGATCACGCGCGGAATGATTTCACGCGGCTCGATCGTCACGGCTTGGTAGATCACGCGCTTCTGTTCCGGGTCGTAGCGCATTTCGACGTAACCGGAAATCGGGAAGTCCTTGCGGAACGGATGGCCGATGAAGCCGTAGTCGGTCAGGATGCGGCGCAGGTCGTTGTGACCTTCGAACAAAATGCCGTACAGGTCGAACGCTTCGCGCTCGTACCAGTTGGCGGCGCGCCACAGTTCGACCACGGAAGCGAGCACCGGGGTATCGTCGTCTTCGGCGAACACGCGCACGCGCACGCGCCAGTTGTGTTCGATCGACAGCAGGTGCGAGACGGCCGCGAAACGCGCGCCCTCCCAGGTGCCTTCGCCGTAGGTGGAGTAATCCACGCCGCACAGGTCGAGCAATTGTTCGAAATGGAGGGCCGGATTGTCGCGCAGGGTCTGCATCGCGGCGTAATAGCCGGCGGCCTTGACCACTACGGTCACTTCGCCCAGCGCCACCGTAATAGCGGCGCCCTCACCGAGCGCGTTGCGCAGGGCGAGTTCAAGGGCTTCGAGTTTTGTCGTCATGGTGGAAACCGCTTCTTAACGTGCGATGGTATTGGTGCGCTTGATCTTGTTCTGCAGTTGCAGAATCCCGTACAGCAGCGCTTCGGCGGTCGGCGGACAGCCCGGCACGTAGACATCGACCGGCACGATGCGGTCGCAACCGCGCACCACCGAGTACGAATAATGATAGTAGCCGCCGCCGTTGGCGCACGAGCCCATCGAGATGACCCAGCGCGGTTCCGGCATCTGGTCGTAGACCTTGCGCAGGGCCGGCGCCATCTTGTTGCACAGCGTGCCGGCGACGATCATCACGTCGGACTGGCGCGGCGAGGGACGGAACACGACGCCGAAGCGGTCCATGTCGTAGCGGGCCGCGCCCGTGTGCATCATTTCGACGGCGCAGCAAGCCAGGCCGAACGTCATCGGGAACATCGACCCGGTACGCGCCCAGTTGATCAGCTTGTCTGCTGTCGTGGTGATGAAACCTTCGTTTAATACGCCTTCAATTGACATGGCTTATTCCCAATCAAGGGCACCTTTCTTCCAGATATACCAAAAACCGACCACAAACTCGGCGATGAAGACCATCATCGTCACGAAGCCGGACCAGCCCAGTTCACGCATGGAAACGCCCCATGGGAAGAAGAATGCCGTTTCCAGATCAAACAAAATAAACAGGATTGCCACCAGGTAGTAGCGGACGTCGAACTTCATGCGCGCGTCTTCGAACGCTTCGAAGCCGCACTCGTAAGGCGACAGCTTGGCGGAATCGGGCTTATGGGGAGAGAGCAGATATCCCAGTACCTGCGGGACGACACCGACACCGATGCCAACCAGGATGAACAACAGGACGGGGAAGTAATTATCGAGGTTCACTTGATGGAGCCTATCTTGAACGATCGGTTAATGAAACACTGCATGTCGCAGCGCCCTACCGCACGAACCTGGCTTGAACCTTGCCACCAGGACCGTACGACTGATCCTCGCAAAAAAGCCAGCTTAGGCATAAACATGTTCGCTTATGCAACCTTGCTGGCTTTTATATTCTTGGTGCCGACGGCGAGACTCGAACTCGCACAGGCTTTCGCCCACTACCCCCTCAAGATAGCGTGTCTACCAATTTCACCACGTCGGCATTGAGTCCGCTATTCTAACATTGTTACATCACTGTATTCAATGCAAAATTGCGCGAAAACAAGGATAAAACAGAAAAACTTTACTTCTTTTTGATACCGGCCAATATGCAGCCTTACTGCCTGCACTAATACTCTGTGCGCGGGCAGTATTCTAACAGAAAACGATTACTTTGGCAGCTGATTAGCAGGCGTCGCCGGCACAGTTGCCGGAACGGCTGGCGCGGCAGCGGCCGGCGCTGGTGCGACCGGGGTAGCGGCCACCGGTGCGGCGGTCGGGATGGCAGCCGAACCGGTCACTGGCGCTGGGGCCGGCGCGGTCACCGCGGCGCGGTCCATCAGGCCGCCGCCGGTGGTGCCGGTGTGGGTCTTGGCAAAATACGCCAGGCCCAGGGTGGCGCCGAAAAACACCGCGGCGGCCACGCCGGTCGACTTCGACATGAAGTTCGACGAGCCGGTGGCGCCGAACAGGCTGCCGGAAGCGCCGGAACCGAAAGCCGCACCCATATCGGCGCCCTTGCCATGCTGCAGCAATACCAGGCCGATGATCGCCAGAGCGGAAAGAACCTGTACAACAACTACCAGATTGAACAACGTGTTCATTGCTTATTCCATTCCAAGTTTAACAACAATAATAGTTCAATTGGCCGCATGAAGAATGGCGAGGAAATCCGCCGCCTTCAATGCCGCCCCGCCGATGAGGCCACCGTCGATATCTGGCTGGGCCATCAATTCAAGGGCGTTATCGGGCTTCATGCTGCCGCCGTACAAAATCTGCACTGTCTCGGCCGCTACTGCATTCTTCGCCATCAGTTGCGCGCGCAACTGGGCGTGGACTTCCTGGGCCATGGCCGGCGTGGCGGTCTTGCCGGTGCCGATTGCCCAGACTGGCTCGTAGGCGACGACGATTTGCGGCACGCGCTCGCCCACCAGGTCGAGCACGGCGCCGAGCTGGCCCGACACCACGGCCACGGTCTGGCCGGCCTCGCGTTCGGCCAGGGTTTCGCCGACGCACACGATCGGGGTCATGCCGGCGTCGAGCACGGCGACGGCTTTTTTCGCCACCAGCTCGCTGCTTTCGCCGTGGTAGGCGCGCCGCTCGGAGTGGCCGACGATCACGTAGGCGCAGGCGAAATCGGCCAGCATGGAAGCCGCCACGTCGCCGGTGAAAGCGCCGCCCGGCTGCGCCGAGACGTCTTGCGCACCCCAGGCGAGCGCGCTACCGGCCAGGGCATCCTGGCACTGGGCCAGATAGGGCGCCGGCGCGCACACGGCGCAAGAGGCTGTCGAGACAGTCATGCCCGCGACGATGCCGGCCAACAGGCTTGCATTCGCGGCACGGTTGCCGTTCATCTTCCAATTTCCTACGACCAGTTTGCGACGCATAGTAGCCCAGATTTAATTAACCCGCTATTTTAACCCCCGATCCGATGTCGGTCAAACAAAGGCCGGGGGCAGTTGCCAGCCGATCACAGCACTTGCAACATGATCTTCCCGATATGGGTAGAACTCTCCATCAGGGCGTGCGCCTGGGCGGCCTGTTCGAGCGGAAAAGTCTGGAAAATCACGGGGCGGATCTTGCCTTGCTCGATCAGCGGCCAGACGTTTTCGCGCAGTTTGGCGGCGATGGCGCCCTTGAAGGCGACCGGACGCGGACGCAGGGTCGAGCCGGAGAGGGTCAGGCGGCGGCGCAGTACCTGGCCGAGGTCGAGATTCGCCTTGGCGCCGCCCAGCAGCGCGATCAGGGCGATGCGGCCATCGTCGGCCAGGCAATCGATTTCGCGCGGAATATAGTCGCCGCCGACCATGTCGAGGATGACGTCGACGCCCTTGTTGTCGGTCAGCGACTTGACGACCGCCACGAAATCCTCGGTCTTGTAGTCGATGCCGCGTTCGGCGCCGAGCGACTCGGTGGCGCGGCACTTGTCGGCGCTGCCGGCGGTGGCGAACACGCGGTGGCCGAGCGCGGCGGCGAGCTGGATGGCGCTCACGCCGATGCCGGAGGTGCCGCCCTGCACCAGCAGGGTCTCGCCGCCGGACAGGCGGGCGCGGTCGAACACATTGCTCCAGACCGTGAAGAAGTTTTCGGGCAGGGACGCCGCTTCGAGCGGGGACAGACCCTTCGGCACCGGCAGGCATTGCTGCAGCGGCGCGGCGCAGTAGTCGGCGTAGCCGCCGCCCTGGACCAGGGCGCACACCATGTCGCCTTTGGCAAAGGTGCTGCCGGCCAGGTCGCCGTCGACGATTTCGCCGGCCACTTCGAGGCCGGGCAGGTCGGAGGCGCCCGGCGGGACTGGATAGTGACCGAGGCGTTGCAGCACGTCGGGACGGTTGATGCCGGCCGCGTGTACGCGGATCAGCACTTCGCCTGCTTTCAGTTCAGGAACGGGACGCTCGCACAGTTGCAATACATCGGGAGGACCGGGCTGTTTGATGTCGATGGCACGCATGGAATGGGGCTCGCTTGGGGCAAAAGGCGATTGTACGGGATGTGGGGGATGCGTGTTTTTGCAGGGTGCCGCCATACACGATGCCTACGATTACGCCGTTAGAGCGGACAGCGTCATCAATTCGTTTTTCAGCAAGGCCGGCAGCTCAGAAAAAAGCTTGAAATCATCTTCTTCGTTTAACGCGGAAAACCCTGCCAGCGGTTTTGCGGAAACAGTGCAACGGAGTCGCATATTCAAGGGCGCATCCGGATTCACGCATTTCACCTTCACCGCAAGATTGCTGCCCACATCCTGAAGAAGCTTGCCCAGATCCTTGACGTAGTATTTCGGGCAAAACCCGGCTAAAAAGATCGGATTGTCCGTTCTTAAGGTCAAAGCGTTCGGATCATACGGATTCTGGCTATCGTGCATTAAAAAGAGGCTGGCGCCCTCCTTCAGCTCCGCGATCAGCGAAATAGTTTCCGCCGGAAGAAACGAGAGACTTCTCGCAAAAAAATCCAAGCGATACTCACCGTCCCCGCTCATTTCCGGAGAGCGAAACAGCTCGATAGAATCGGTACCGCGAATGCCTCCGGTCAAGGCAAGCATGGACATGGGATCATTGCTTCCGTCCGCAAGTCCAAGCCACCGGAGATAATCCGGGAATTCAGGCCGCGACCTGCTGATCAGCCGATTCGAAAACATGGGAAACAACGTGTCGGATTCGTACGCCACATCCAGGCGCTCCAGGCCGCTAAAGGGAAAGAAATCGCTTGCCCGGTAAGCACCTTGGGTATAGTTGAACCGATACATCCCCGACGCCGTTTGCTCGAGGCGCGCGACGGGAATCCATTCTCCCGACTCTGGCTGTTTCCATGCAACGTATAACTGTGTCATTATTTTTTGAGTCCGAGTAGCCGATGTCGATTCAAAATGAGCAGCTCGGCAGTGAACTCTCTGGCCACCGGCGTCATGTGCCCTTCTGGCATCTGTTCAATAAGTTCTCTAATATTTTTTCCCGATATGTCTTCCAATGCTCTCGTCCAAACACCGCAAGCATTCGGTTGAGATTCCCACATCAGTTCAACCAGCTCAAATGTGAGATACGACCTGGTTCTTACGCCGCTCGCAACATTGGGGTACAGCGCCGACCTGGCCCTTCCGAGAAAAGCTTCCAGCGATGCTCCTTTGTCCTTCGTTGTCAGCATCGTGGTTCTGCGAGCATCCGTTTCCGTTCGCGCCAGACTTGAACCATGATCGTAGGACGGCGCTAAATATAGTCCGCCTTTCGTGCGGACGACACCCCAATTCTCATCATGCCGGTCTTGATTGCAAATCCAGGCATCAAAAAGCAGATAGCCGACAAAGACATCAGTCGCCTTTTTTATGCCGTCTACGGGAACGTAGGTTCGAGGGGGATGGAGTTGATCTTCGCGGTTTTTCAGATAGGCGAATACGCGTGATACGGTATGGCTTCGCTGTTTGTAAAATCGCAGTCTTTCCTCGTCATGCACCGCTGTCGTACGGCCGCCGACCAACTCGTTCCCGTGGATCAGTTCAGCAGAACTTGGGACAAATGAGGGTGACAGTACGCCGAAGCGATCGCGCCACCGTGCAAGTTCATACGACGCATGCGGAATCCCCATCAGTTGGGCAAGTTCCGAGGCAAGTTTTTCCGCCCAGTTCTCCCCCGTTCCCGGGCGTCCTTCCTTAAAAAGCGTGCGGCCTCTCAACGGATCATTGTACCAAAACTTGAACTTGGTTCCCATTTGCTCCGGGAATTCAGCGGCATCAGGTGGAACCTCATAAATCGTGAACATGTCGGTGATGAATCCATGGAGACGACTACTGAACGTCGGAGGATAACGCGGGCGCTGCAATGGTCAGCAGCCCTATCGCATTATTTTGCCATTAGAGCAGAAACCACACGAAAGTGACATGTTTCGCACCAACATCGGGCGATGCAGCAACGACCGGCTGCGGGATTAGCAGCGCCTACCCCGCCCCGCCCCCACTGCGCGACTGCGTCGGCAACGGCGTACCCGGCTTCCAGGCGCGCGACAAGGCCTGCGCCTCGTCGATCTGCTCCTGCGTCATGCGCCTGGCGATCGCCGCGCGCTGCTCGGTGGCGTTGGCGTTGCCGCTGGCTGACGCCAGGTTCCACAACATATATGCCAGTACCTTATCCTGCGGCATCCCGGCCGCGTGATAGCGGTACATCAAGCCCAGCGCATGCTGCGCCTCGGCATGACCGTGCTCGGCGGCCTTGCGGAACCACCCGATCGCCGCCTTGTGATCGAGCGGCACGGCGTTGCCCGTGTAATACATCGCCCCCACCACATACTGCGCGTCGGCCTTGCCCTGCTCGGCCGCCTTGCGGTGCCACAGCATGGCCTGCTTGTAGTCGCGCGCCACCCCGCGTCCCATGTAATACATGAGCCCGAGCAAGTGCTGCGCATCCACATGCCCGACCCTGGCCAGCGGCGCGACTTCTTTCAGCGCACGCGCATAGTCGCGCGCATTGTAGGCGTTGGCGCCTTCGGCAAACCCCGCGACCGCACTGCCGTGCAGGCCGGCCGCGATCAGGATCGCCAAGCAGAATTTTTTCATGGTGCGCGTCATGCGGCGCGCGTGCATGACGCTCATTTCCACGTGACCTTGCCAAGGCCTTCGACGCTGACGTTGCGGCTGGCCGGCTTGCCGTACACCGTCACCGACCCCATGCCGTTCAGGCGCAGCTTGGCGCTCTGGCGCGCCATCACCGTGGCGTTGCCCAGCCCGTTCAGGTCGACATTCACGCTGTCAACCTGGAAGTGCTGCGCATCGAGTCCGCCCAGCCCGCCCAGGCTGGCCCTGAGCCACTTGGCGCGTCCGCCCAGCTTGACATAGCCTGCCCCGCGCAGTTCCAGTTCCACGCCCTCGCTGGCCACACCCTGCAAGTCCAGGCTGCCGACCCCGCCCAGGCTGGCGCTGACGAGGCGATAGGTGCAGTTGACCTTCATCGAGCCGGCCCCTTCCAGCGACAGGTCGAGTTGGTCGCCGGCAAAGCCGCTGACCTCGGTCGAGCCAAAGCTGTCGGACGACACCTCGCGCAGGGTCGGCAGGGTCAGTTCGGCCCGCGCACGCGCGCCGCGCACGGCGCCGCCGATGCTGATGGTGTCGCCGTGCTGCTCGGTGGTGACGCTGCCCAGGGCGCGCCGTGCGCCGCTGATGACCAGGCTGGGCACGGCGCCCTGGCGCAGGTGCAGGTCGATCGCGCCGTCGAGCCGGACGCGCTGGGCGCTGGCGTCGATCGTCCGCGTTTCGGTCATGCTGTCGTCGGCGGCGCCGGCCGTGGCGAGCGGGGCCAGGGCCAGCGCCGCCGCCAGCGCGCCGGCTTTGAAAAATTCAATCATGGTGCGTCTTTCGTGTTTTCTTATCGTGGCTTGCCTGGCGCCTCGCCAGCAGCAAGTCGGACTTATTGCGGCAGGCGGGCTTTTTCGGCGGCGCTCAGGCGGCGCGCGCTGACCACCACCACCGGAATGGCGGGCTCTACATTAGCGCTGGCGGCCAGCGGCGCGCTGCGCTGGGCTGGCGCCGGCGCACCAGCCGTGGCGAAGGTGCTGGCGCCGATCACGGCGACGACGGCAAGAAAAATGGCTTCCATGTGTTTGGCGATGTTCATGATGCGCTCCTCGTGTTCGGTTTAGTGACGTGGCGGTATGGTGTGACTTTAACCATAGCGCGCGCATCGCTCCAGCCGATTGCGATGAACTGCATTTTTCGCCACCTGGTCCAGCAAAAATGCGCGATGAGGCGTCACGCGCAGGTTTGCCAGTTGACGATCCCGCGATCGCGGCCGATACTCGTGCATCATGCCCGCGCCCGCTTCCACCACCGCCCCCGCCCCCTCGCCCGATGCGATTGTCGTCGGCAGCGGGCCGGGCGGCGCGAGCGTGGCGCGCGAACTGGCCGCACGCGGCCTGCGCGTACTGATCCTGGAACAGGGCAGCGCCGCCCCATTGAAAGGCACCCTGGCCCAGATGGCGCGCATCGCCGCCGTTCCCGGCAAGGGCGCCTTTATCCATCGCGACGCCTCGCTGCTGGTGCAGGGCATTAACGCCGGCGGCAGCTCCAGCATCAATTTCGCCACCGCCGCCGATCCGCCCCTGGCCCGCTTCGCCGCCCTCGGCATCGACCTGGGGCCGGCCTTGCACGCGCTGCGCGCCGAACTGCCGATCGGCCCGCTTCCTGATTCCCTGATCGGCCCGGCGGCGAGCCGCATCATGCAAGGCGCCCTGGCCTTGGGCATGGACTGGCGCAAGCTCGACAAGATGATCCGCCCGCAACTGTGCCGTTCCGCTTGCTGGCGTTGCGTCTACGGCTGCCCGTTCGGGGCCAAGTGGAGCGCGCGCGATTTCATCGACCAGGCCTGCGCCCACGGCGCCACCCTGCTTGACCAGGCCCGCGCCACGCGGGTGCTGGTGCAGGACGGCAAGGCGGCCGGGGTCGAATACATGCGTGGAGGCAAGCTGGAACAGGCGCTGGCGCCGCTGGTGATCCTGGCCGGCGGCGGCGTCGGCAGCCCGCGCCTGCTGCACGCCAGCGGCTTGCGCGCCCGGTTCAGCAGCCTGTTCAGCGATCCGGTGGTGGCGGTGATGGGCACGGTGGGCGGACTCGACGGTGGCGCCGAAGTGCCGATGGCGGCCGGCATGCGCCTGGACCAAGCCGGCATCTCGCTGGCCGACATGACCCTGCCCAAGCCGATGTACCAGGCCTTCACGGCGCAGGCGGGCCGCTTCGACCGCCTGTTCGCGCACCGGCGCACGCTCTCGATCATGGTCAAGATCGCCGATCAGGCCGGCGGCGCGGTCGGGCCGCGCTGGGTCGACAAGACCTTGCACCAGCGCGATCGCGACAAGCTGGCCCAGGGCGAAGCGATGGCGCGCGCCATCCTGGCCGGTTGCGGCGCCACGCACGTCTTCAAAAGCCACCATTTCGCCGCGCATCCGGGCGGCAGCGTGCGCATCGGAGACGGCGTCGACGCCACCCTGCAAGCCGGCGCGGCAGGCGTGCATGTGTGCGACGCCTCGGTCATTCCGGGGCCGTGGGGCTTGCCGCCAACCTTGACCTTGCTGTGCCTGGGCAAATGGCTGGGCCAGCGCCTGGCGCGCTGACGCCTTGTTACAGCAAGTCAGCTGGCCAGCGCGCCGTTCAGCGCCGCATGCACCAGATCGTCGATTTCACCCGTGATCAGGGTCATCGAGCTGGCCACCACCGAAAATTCCTTGCCGGCCTGGCCGGCGCGCGCGGCGACGATCTGGGCGTTGAAGGCGACCATGCGGGCCTGCTTGGCGATGGTCTTGATGTCGCCCATCATCACCTGCAACTGGCGTTTTTGCAGCTGGGCGTGGCGCTTCGATTGTTCTTCATACACCAGGGTCAGCCCGTTGAGCACGCTCAGCAGGGCGGTGGCGCTGCGCACCAGCTCTTCTAGCCGCGCGGGCGCGCCGCAGCCTTCGCCGACGATGGCGTCGAGCGTCGCTTCGGCCAGCGCGATGAAGTCGCGGATCACGCGGTCGCCCTGCAGCACGCCAAAATAGGCGTCGCGCAAGGGGGCGCAGAACACGCCCGGCAAGCCGCCCTTGCCTTCGACCAGGGTCAGGTGCGCTTCGCGAAACTGCGCCAAGGTCTCGCGCGCGGTGCCCGCCGCGCCGTCGTGGCCCATCGAGGCCAGTACGGCATACAACACCACGCGCTGCGAGGTGAAGCGGCGCCGGCCTGACAGGTTGATCAGTGCGCCAAAGACATCGCCGGACAGCTTGATCCCGGCAAATCGATCGTCGCGCGGGCGGACCAAGGTGCTCGCATCTTCCAACATGGTGTTCTCCTTCTCAGCGCCGGCGGCGACTTCGCCAGCCGGACAGAGGCAGTAGATGCAGGTTCCGTGCCAGCGCCCACGGGGAATTTTGCTATCGGCTTCACCAAGTTAGCGCAATGCGGCACAAGGCGGGCACCAAAGCGGTCCGCCGCATCCCAACATGATGCGCGCCTGCCGTATTGACCTCGCTCAACTGAACAATAACTTATGATTTACTTAAAGCATGACTTCCATAATTTCTCGTCTTCTTGTAGGAATAGGACTACATACACAAATGATATAGACACAAATGGTGCTCTGCAACAGAGGTCAAGCGAGCTCTTCACTATGAAGATCGACTTGCAATAGTATTTTTGTATCAACTAAGCGTTCTCTGTAGAAAATTGCAACTAGATGTAAAGAAACGAGCTCATCCTTACCACGGTCACAAGCCAATGTTAGATTGGCCTCTCGCGTACACATACGTGATCCAAGCCACAATCCGGCCTTAACAAAAGGCAAATTTAATAGGTGCAATATGATGAACAAATCTAAAGTTTTCCTGTCGGCCATCGCGCTGGCATCCGCCGCGCTGGTATCGAGCCAGGCATCCGCTGTCGAAATCATCAACAACTCGACCCTGGAACTGGTAGACAACTTCGCTGAAGCCGACGGCTTCTTCAAAAGCGGTCACAAAGGCGACACCTTCGTCGACAACTACAGCTTCACCCTGTCCCAGGCCGGCGAATTCGCCGCCGGCATTTTCTCGGTGACCGGCAGCGCTAAAACCGGCCTGGACATCACCGCGTTCAACCTGATCGACAGTGCCGGCTCCCTGTTCGGCGGCACCCTGCTGTCGACCGGCGCGACCGACCAATGGTCGCTGTCGAGCTCGAGCCTGAACGCCGGCACCTACACCCTGCAAGTCAAGGGCAGCATCGTGGGGAACACCGTGGGCCGCTACTCGACCAACATCGCTCTGGCGCCAGTACCTGAGCCAGAAACCTACGCCATGATGCTCGCCGGCCTCGGCCTGCTGGGTTTCACCGCTCGCCGCCGCAACAAAAAGGCAGCAGCCGCCGCACTGGCAGCGTAAGCTTTACGCGCCCCGCATAAAGACCCTCGCGTCCCCCCTGGCGCGCGGGTTTTTTCGCATGCATATGCGTGCTTGAAAACCAACGTACGTTAAGATACTTCGCCATGCAGCGGCTCCAGCCCCTGCGGCCAAGGTCCGTTTACCAGGTTTTTATCGTGAGGTCTTTCATGCGCATGCGCCAACTCCCCGTTCTCATCGCCGGACTTTCCCTGTCGCTGTCCGCATTCGCGGCCGCTGGCGACAGCTGGAACATTCCTGTCAACGTCAAGAAGCTCGATAACGGCCTGACCGTGATCGTCTCGCCCGACCATACCTCGCCCACCGTCGGCGTGAGCGTGGTGTACCACGTGGGCATGCGGCTCGAACCGAAAAACCGCACCGGCTTCGCCCACCTGTTCGAACACCTGATGTTCCAGGGCACGCCAAACGCGCCGAAGGGCGTGTTCGACAAGACCATCACCGGCGGCGGCGGGCGCAACAACGGCTCGACCCGGCCCGACTTCACCAACTATATAGAGACGGCGCCGGTATCGTCGATCGAGTCGATCCTGTGGCTCGAAGCGGACCGCATGAAGACGCTCGACTTCAACGAGAAGAGCCTGAAGAACCAGCAGGACGTGGTCAAGGAAGAAATCCGCGTCAACGTCAAGAACCAGCCGTACGGCGGTTTCATGTGGATCGACATCAACCAGCAGGCCTTCCAGAAGTGGGAAAACAAGCACGACGGCTACGGCAGCTTCGCCGACCTGGAAGGCGCCAGCCTGGACGACGTGCGCAATTTCCACCGCGATTACTACGGCCCCAACAACGCGGTACTGGCCATTTCCGGCGACGTAACCCCGGCCCAGGGCTTCGCGCTGGCCAAAAAATACTTCGCCGCCATCCCGAAACGCCCGACCCCGCCCGCCACCGACTTTACCGAGCCGCTGAACACGGCCGAAAAGCGCATCGAGCAAAGCGACGCGCTGGCCCAGGTGCCGGCCATTGCCGCCGCCTGGAAGATGCCGGCGCGCGGCAGCCGCGATCTCGCGCCGATGGCCGTGCTGGGCGAGCTGCTGGCCGGCGGCGACGCCTCGGTGCTGTACCAGGGCCTGGTCAAGGGGCGCGAAGTGGCGCTCAACGTGGAAAACCTGTACGGGCTGACCAGCCCGTGGGAATTCGACGGCCCGACCCTGTTTACCGTGTTCGCCCTGTACAAGCCGGCCAGCAACGCCGACACCGTGCTCAAGGGCATCGATGAAGAAATCGCCAAAGTGGCCGCCGGCGGGGTCGATCCGGCCACACTCAAGCGCGTCAAGACGCGCATGCTGGCCAACTGGTACAACACCCTGGAAAGCTTCATGGACCGCGCCGACACCCTGGCCAAGCTGCACACCCTGTGGGGCGACGCCAACGTGGCCAACCAGATTCCGGGCTGGATCGATGGCGTGAGCTCGGAAGACATCGAGCGCGTCGCGACAAGCTACCTGAGCCGCGCCAACCGCACCGTGATCGACCGCAAGCCGGTCGCCAGGACCGCCGCTGTGGCCACCCCTGCCGCCCCAACGCCCGTGAAGAACTAAGGAGAGCCGCCATGAAAAAACTGATGCTGGCAATGAGTATTTCCCTGCTGTTCGGTACGGCCGCGCACGCCGCCGCCGCTGCACCGGCCCCGGTCGCCACCAAGCTGCCGCCGTACGGCAAGGACAAGCCGATCCCGGCCCCCAAGATCATCAAGCAAACCCTGGCCAACGGCCTGCAGGTATGGGTCGTGCCGCGCCAGGGCTTGCCGCGCGTGGACTACGTGCTGGCCGTGCGCGGCGCCGGCCTGGCCGCCGACGAGCGCAAGCTGCCCGGCTTCGCCACCCTGATGGCGGGCCTGCTCAATGAAGGCAGCACCCGGCGCGACTCGCGCGCCATCGCCGAAGCGGCCCAGGGCCTGGGCGGCGAAGTCGGCGCCGGCGCCAGCCACGACGGCGTGGTGGTCTCGGCCAACGCCCTGACCTCGAACGCCGGCCCGATGCTGCAACTGCTGGCCGAAGTGGCGCGCATGCCGGCCTTCCCCCCGCAAGAAGTCGAACTGGGCAAGGGCAATGCGCTGGAGGGCTTGAAAGTATCCGAAACCAATCCCGGTTTTCGCGCCGAACGCGCGCTGAACAAGGCGGTCTTCGGCGAGCACCCGTACGGCAACACCAGCCCGAGCGTGGAATCGATCAACGCGGTCACGCCGGAATTGCTGCGCGCCGAGCACGGCAAGCGCTTCCGTCCCGACCGCAGCCTGCTGGTGATTACCGGCCGCATCGACGAGGCCGAAGCCATCAAGCTGGCCACCGCCGCCTTCGGGGACTGGAAAGCCGACGGCCCGGCCCTGCCCGAGACTGCGGGCGCCACCCTGGCCGCCAAGCCGGTGCGCATCCTGCTGCAACGCGACGGCAGCGTACAGTCGACCATGCGCCTGGGCAGCCCGGGCATGGCCGCCAGCGCCATCGACTACGTGCCGCTGCGCCTGACCAGCACCATCCTCGGCGGCGGTTTCAGCAGCCGCGTGAACCTCAACCTGCGCGAGGAAAAGGGCTACACCTACGGCGCCTCGGCCGGGGCGCGCATCTTCCGCAACGGCGGCAGCATCGTCGGCGGCGCCGATGTGCGCAACGAAGTGACCGGCGACGCGCTCAAGGAATATCTGCACGAGTACACCCGCATCGGCGCCGAGCTGGTGCCGGAAGCGGAAATGAGCATGAACAAGCGCTACGTGGCCGGCGGCTACCTGATCAGCAACCAGATGCAGGCCGCCGTGGCGCGCACCCTGGCCAACAACTGGCTGGTCGGCCTGCCGCCGGAATTCCTCGGCCAGTACGTGCCGCTGATCCAGAAAGTCACGCCCGAACAGGTGCGCGAGATGGGCAAGAAATACTTTGCTCCGGAACTGCAATCGGTGGTGGTGGTGGGCGACAATGCCGCCGTGGCCGAGCAGTTGAAAAAATACGGCGAATTCACCGTCCAGCAAAAGTAAGCCGGCGCAGGCGCAGGGTGCGCCAGCCACATCGATCGGCCCGGGGCCGCCGCTGCGCAAGCACCGGCGGCTTTTTTGCCTGCATTACATCAAGCGTCGATGCGCCTGCAGCTCACTTCCACCATGGCTTGGGGGTAAGCCGGGTCGAGCGGAATCGAACGCATCGCGCTGGGGCCGATCTCAAGAATGGTCGACTTGAAGGTCGACTTCTTGCGCTGTTCGGCGTCAAGCACCTGTTGGCCCGCTGCCGTGCTGATGCGTGGGTCCGAGGCCGAGATGAACGTCGACGTGTGATAGGCCGATATCAGGGTGTTTCCTTCGAGCCGCCAGGCTCCCGCGCCCGAGGCCATGAATGTCAGGGTGGGCCGGTCGCTGGACGTGATCACCGAGGTGCTCAGGGACGTAAACGTCAGATCGGCCGCGCGCTTGATCACGCTGACCAGCGTGATCACCGCCGACGGCGCTTTCATCGCCGTCGGCCCGCACTCCCACGTTCCGGTAAGCGAGGTTTCCGAGAGCGCGACGGGAGCGGCTGCGACCGGGAAAACAGCGGCGAGAAGGACGACAAAAATGGCTGATTGTGAACGCACGTGGTTTCCTGTTGGTGTACGAAGCGGTTTTTCTGCGGCATCAGGGAAGTCTGTCCAGCCCGGCGCCGCGCGGTGTCCTGCCCTGCAATGTTGCATTCTAGTCTATTCAAGCGATCGGGGGCGACCTCGTCGCGCAGCGCCGGGCCGGCGGTTGACGCACGCAATAGTTGCAATTGCTTATCTGCGTAAGAGATAATGTAGGGCAACTACGTGTGGGTTCTGTTACCGCCCTGGAACACCACGCCCGCCGGCCCCCAAGCGCCGGCGCTTTCCCCCTGTGTCAGACTACTTGTCGGGTGTGTTTTTGAACAAAGTATGTCGTGATCTTGAGCGTTGTAGTGGGGTTTTTAGGGTTCGTTCTTGTGCTGTACTTTTGACATCGTTTCCGGGAGCGGGGG
>NZ_WHJF01000719.1:0-203 GCF_011682185.1 Massilia genomosp. 1 | reverse complement strand
GAACATGTCCAGGTCTTCCAAAGGTACTGTCGAACAACCGGGCAAGAAGGTCAGCCAGAAGTCGGGCCTGAACCGAGCTATCCTCGATCAGGGATGGGGCGAGTTTCGCCGCCAGCTTGGCTATAAGCTTGGGTGGAACGGCGGCATGTTGCTGGCCGTGCCAGCGCAGCACACCAGCCAGACGTGCCCGGCTTGCGGCCACG
>NZ_WHJF01000718.1:0-203 GCF_011682185.1 Massilia genomosp. 1 | reverse complement strand
TAGTGCGGCGTCTGCTGCTGTTCGATGTACTGCCGGATAACGGCGATAGGCGCACCGCCGCAGCTACCGGCAAAGTAGGAAGGCGACCATAGCGCGCCGCCCCAAAGCTTCTTGCGGATGCTCGGATCGTTCTTCTTCCGAATCATGCGGCTGGAAACGCCTTTCAGGCTGTTGACCAGATTGGAAACGGAAACCTTGGGCGG
>NZ_WHJF01000717.1:0-203 GCF_011682185.1 Massilia genomosp. 1 | reverse complement strand
CCGCCCAAGGTTTCCGTTTCCAATCTGGTCAACAGCCTGAAAGGCGTTTCCAGCCGCATGATTCGGAAGAAGAACGATCCGAGCATCCGCAAGAAGCTTTGGGGCGGCGCGCTATGGTCGCCTTCCTGCTTTGCCGGTAGCTGCGGCGGTGCGCCTATCGCCGTTATCCGGCAGTACATCGAACAGCAGCAGACGCCGCACTA
>NZ_WHJF01000716.1:0-203 GCF_011682185.1 Massilia genomosp. 1 | reverse complement strand
GGCGCCCATTTCTGGCATGATTTAGTTTCTGAAGCTTAATCAAAACGCCCACACCATGAATGCTACCCGACCCGCTCTGATCATGCAACGCTGGAACGCAGTTCAATATGACGTGCTGCCGGAACTGTGCGCAGAAGTGGGCGTCGTGACGCCGAAACTTGAGCGCCTTATCTACGTTCTGGAGTGGGCGCGTATCGAGGAGT
>NZ_WHJF01000715.1:0-203 GCF_011682185.1 Massilia genomosp. 1 | reverse complement strand
CATCGGCCGGCAATTGGTGGTGGCAATGATCGCATTGGCTCGGCAGTGGATGGACGACGATCTCGGTCGGTTGCGACGTTTGCATCAGCGTCGTTCCGTCGTGGCCCGGCTGCCCGCCGACCTTCTTGTCCGAGGGCTTGCGCAAGGATTTCGTTTTCTTCTTTTTCAAGCCATCGGCCGACGGCGGCACACTGGAATTGTGG
>NZ_WHJF01000714.1:0-203 GCF_011682185.1 Massilia genomosp. 1 | reverse complement strand
CGCCCCGGACGAGGATGTGGGTATCGGGGAAATGGAGGCGAATGAGCTTCAGAACGCGGCGCATGATCATCGCGTTCTCGTCACCAAACGGCCGCTTGCCGGGCCGCAGAACGGCAGCGATCAAGCCGCCCGACGCGCCGTCGAAGATCATCAACGGCAGGTAGCAGGTCGAACGGTAGTGGTGGTTATAGAACGCCAGCGGC
>NZ_WHJF01000713.1:0-204 GCF_011682185.1 Massilia genomosp. 1 | reverse complement strand
GGGCGAACGGTAGGGGTGGTTATAGAACGCCAGCGGCTGCTGCCCGTAGCACGCATCTTCCGAGTGATCGAGGTCGAGAATCAGGCGCTTTGGCGGGCTGGCGAAGCCGGCAATGAACTGTTCAACGAGGGCCTCACTGACGCGGTAGATGTCCTGGCGGCTGGCCGCATGTTCGAAGCGCGAGATGGTCGCGCCGGACGCCAG
>NZ_WHJF01000712.1:0-205 GCF_011682185.1 Massilia genomosp. 1 | reverse complement strand
CTACGAAGCCATGATCAAGGAACACCTGGGTGACCAGTTGATCGGACATATCAGCCGCGACGGCACGGCCATTGCTGTCCGCGAGCGGCCTGCAGCGGCGGCCAGCGCGGCACCGCGCAAGCAGGGCCGGCGCAAGGGTAAGCGCCCGGTCAAGCAAGCGGCACCAGCTGCTGGCTCGCCGATCCGGCGTCAACGCGGCCAGACC
>NZ_WHJF01000711.1:0-205 GCF_011682185.1 Massilia genomosp. 1 | reverse complement strand
GGTCTGGCCGCGCTGGCGCCGGATCGGCGAGCCAGCAGCTGGTGCCGCTTGCTTGACCGGGCGCTTACCCTTGCGCCTGCCCTGCTTGCGCGGTGCCGCGCTGGCCGCCGCTGCAGGCCGCTCGCGGACAGCAATGGCCGTGCCGTCGCGGCTGATATGTCCGATCAACTGGTCACCCAGGTGTTCCTTGATCATGGCTTCGTAG
>NZ_WHJF01000710.1:0-208 GCF_011682185.1 Massilia genomosp. 1 | reverse complement strand
GATGGACGCAGCAACGCCTACGTCGAGGCGATGAATGGGATGCTCCAACAAGTCAAACGGGCCGCCCGCGGATTTCGCACCGTGAAGAACTTCGTCGCCATCGCCTACCTTCGCATGTCCAAGTTTAAAAACCTTCCGGCCAATCCACTACAACCAGCCGCCGCTCCGTTGCGATCTACCATCTACCGTGCCGGCTGTCCAGTTCCAC
>NZ_WHJF01000070.1:0-35258 GCF_011682185.1 Massilia genomosp. 1 | reverse complement strand
CCGGTGCCGGCGCCGCCGCCCGCGCCGCCGCCGGTGCCGGCGCCGCCGCCCGCGCCGCCGCTGCCCGAAGCGCACTATCCCGACATGCAGGACGATGGCGAGCCGCCGTCGTGGGTCACCGAATTTTCCGACGACACCGCCGTGGCGCAAGAAGCGCCGCCGGCGGCGGCCGCACGCGCTCCCGCGCGGCCGCGCCCCGCCTACGTCATCACCCCGGTTCCCGACCTCGACTGGGACGGCAACTGGCCCGCCCTGGCCGCCGGCCTGGCGCTGCGCGGCGTGTCGCAGCAACTGGCGCTGCAAACGGAACTGGTGTCGTGCGTGGTCGACGCCAACGTCACCACCTTCAGCCTGCGCGTGCCGATCGACACCCTGCGCGCCAGCGGCAATACCGAAAAACTGTGCGCGGCGCTGCAGGAGCGCTTCGCCAATACCAAGATCCACCTCGAGATCGACATCGGCCCGGTGTGGTACACCGCCAGCGCCGAAGCGATCGCCTACCGCGAAGAGTGCCAGCGCGTGGCCGAGGAAACCGTGGCCAACGATCCTTTCGTCAAGGACGTGATGCGCGACCTTGGCGCGTTCATCGTGCCCGGCTCGGTGCGTCCCGCCCCAGGCGCGCCGGCGTGAACCGAACCCCAATTTTCTCATTCCTTACATTCCCGGAGAACCACCATGATGAAGAACCAGCTCGCAGGCTTGATGAAACAGGCGCAAGCCATGCAGGACAACATGAAGAAGGCGCAGGAGCAGTTGGCGAGCGTCGAAGTCGAAGGCCAGTCCGGCGCCGGCCTCGTGAAGATCGTCATGACGTGCAAGAACGATGTCAAGCGCGTCACCATCGACCCGTCGCTGCTGGCCGACGACAAGGACATGCTGGAAGACCTGGTCGCCGCCGCCTTCAACGACGCCGTGCGCAAGGCGGAAGCAACGTCCGCCGAAAAACTCGGTGGCTTGTCGGCCGGCATGCAGCTGCCGCCCGGCTTCAAGATGCCTTTCTGAGGCATCGTCCCCCCACATGTCCAAATCGCTCGACTTCCTGACCGAAGCGCTGCGCCGTTTGCCCGGCGTCGGCCCGAAGTCGGCGCAACGCATGGCTTTCCATTTGCTGCAGCACGACCGCGAGGGCGCAGCCATGCTCTCGCGCGCCCTGTACCAGGCAGTCGACGCGGTGCATCACTGCGCGCTGTGTAACACCTTCTCCGAAACCGAGGTGTGCGACCTGTGCCTCGACGAGCAGCGCGACAGCGCCTTGCTGTGCGTGGTCGAGACCCCGGCCGACCAGATGATGATCGAGCAGACCCTGACCTACAAGGGCCGCTACTTCATCCTCATGGGCCGCCTGTCGCCGCTCGACGGCATCGGCCCCAAGGACATCCATCTCGAAAAACTGCTGGTGCGCGCCGCCGACGGCGTGGTCGGCGAAGTGGTCCTGGCGACCAACTTCACCAACGAAGGCGAAGCGACCGCGCACTACATCAGCGAGATGCTCAAGGCGCGCGGCCTGAAGGTCAGCCGCCTCGCGCGCGGCGTGCCGGTGGGCGGCGAACTCGAATACGTCGATCCCGGCACCATCGCGCGCGCGATGCTGGACCGGCGCAGTACCTGATGACGGCGGCGGCGTCCAAAGCCGGCGCGCTGGCCGGCATCAAGGTGCTCGAACTGGGCACCTTGATCGCCGGGCCGTTCTGCGCGCGCATGCTGGCCGAATTCGGCGCCGACGTGATCAAGGTCGAAGCGCCCGACGGCGGCGACCCGATCCGCCAGTGGCGCATCCTCAAGGACGGCACCTCGCTGTGGTGGTCGGTCCAGTCGCGCAACAAGAAAAGCATCACCCTCAACATGAAAGATGAACGCGGCCGCGCCATCGCCCGCCAACTGGCGCTGGAAGCGGACATCATCATCGAAAACTACCGCCCCGGCGTGCTCGAAAAATGGGGCATCGGGTATGAAGCGATCAAGGCCCTCAACCCGGCCGCGATCATGGTGCGCCTGTCCGGCTTCGGCCAGACCGGGCCGATGAAGGACCAGCCGGGCTTCGGCGCCATCGGCGAGTCGATGGGCGGGCTGCGCTACGTGTCGGGCCACGCCGACCGCCCGCCGGTGCGGGTGGGCGTGTCGATCGGCGACTCGGTGGCCGCGCTGCACGGCGTGATCGGCGCCATGATGGCGCTGCGCCACCGCGACGCCACCGGCGGGCGCGTGGCCGGCGAAGGGCAGATGGTCGACGTGGCCCTGTACGAAGCCGTGTTCAACCTGATGGAGTCGCTGGTGCCCGAGTTCGACCACGCGGGCGTGGTGCGCGAGCGCACCGGCGGCGCGCTGCCGGGCATCGTGCCATCGAATACCTATACCACCGGCGACGGCGAGAACATCGTCATCGCCGGCAATGGCGACGCCATTTTCAAGCGCCTGATGCTGGCCATGGGCCGCATCGACATGGCGGGCGACGCGCAACTGGCGCGCAACGACGGGCGCGTGCCGCGCAGCGCCGAGATCGACGAGGCCATTCAAGCCTGGTGCGCCACGCACAGCATCGACAGCGCGCTGGCCACCCTGAAGGCGGCCGATGTCCCGGCCGGCAAGATCTACTCGGTGCGCGACATGATGAGCGACCCGCAATTTCTCGCGCGCGAGATGTTCGAGCAGCACCATTTCAGCGACGGCACGCCGGTCAAGCTGCCGGCCATCACGCCCAAGCTGTCGGCCACGCCCGGCCAGACCCGCTGGCTCGGGCCGACGCTGGGCCAGCACACCGATGAAGTTCTTGCCAGCCTCGGCTACGATGCGGATGCGATTGCCGCCTTGAGGCAAGCCCAGGTGCTGTAAAGGCGCGTCCGCAAGCGCATCCCCACCTTGCGCACCGTCCGTTTGCGTGCGCTCAAACTTCCCCTTTTTTCCACTGCTATGGTGGGCTTTCCCAACTGAGCCCACCAGCATGCACCTCGTCGACATCACCATGTTTTATGCCGCGGAAGGCGGCGGCGTGAGCACCTATCTCAACGCCAAGGCCGCCTGGCTGGCGCGGCGCAGCCGCGTGCGCCACACCATCCTCAGCACCAACGTCGACAACCGCGCCGGCCCGCCCGCCTTGCGGCGCGTGCCGGCGCTGGCTGTTCCGGGCATGCACGGCTTTCGCGTGCCGCGCACGGTCGGGGCGCCCGCACGCCTGATGCTCGGCCTGCAGCCCGACCTGATCGAAGCGGGCGACGCCTTCCACGCCGCATGGGCCGCCTTGCGCGTGCGGCGCCGGCTGGGCGTGCCGGTGGTGGCCTTTTATCACTCCGACCTGCAGCGCCTGGTGCATGAACGCTTCGGCCCGGGCGCGCGGCGCGCCGCCGGCGCCTACCTGGCCCACCTGTACCGCCAGTTCGACCTGGTGCTCGCGCCAAGCCGGCTGATGGTGCATCAGCTGGCCGCCATCGGCGTGCGGGGCGCGGTGCATCAGCCGCTCGGGATCGACATCCACACGTTCACGCCGCAGCGGCGCACCGAATCGCTGCGCCGGGAACTGGGCGTCGCGCCCGACACCCGCCTGCTGGTCTACGCCGGCCGCTTCACCGCCGAGAAAAAGCTGGCGGTGCTGGTCGACGCGGTGGCCAGGCTCGGGCCGCCATACCACCTGCTGCTGGTCGGCGGCGGGGGCGAGGCGCCGCGTTGCGCCCGCACCAGCGTGATCGAGTTCCAGCGCGACCAGTGCGTGCTGGCGCGCCTGCTGGCCAGTTGCGATGTGCTGGTCCATCCGGGCGACTGCGAAACCTTCGGCCTGATCGTGCCCGAGGCGATGGCTTGCGGCTTGCCGGTGGTGGGCACGCGTGGCGGCAGCGTGGCCGAACTGATCGACGAGCGCACCGGCATCGTGGTTGAGCCGAACAGCGTCGATGCCCTGGCGGCCGGCATTGAAGCGATCTACGGCCAGGACCTGGCCGGCATGGCGCGCTCGCCGCTCTTCGACGCGGCGCTCGACCGCTTGCTCGCAGACGGGCACGAACTGGCCCTGCATGGCTACAGCCACCTCGATACCGCCGCGCGCTCAAGCGGCTGGCGCAGCCGTTTTTTGCGCGGGGTCTACACCGAAGGGGAGGGCGAGTTCGCCGCGCTGGACGCGGGCGAGGCGCGCCGCCGCATCGCGCTGGGGCGGGCGTGGTTCGACGCACGCGGCTGGCCCGTGAGCGGCTTCGTCGCGCCCGCGTGGCTGCTTGGCGATGGCGCCTGGGAGGCGCTGCGCGCTTCTCCGTTCATTTACACGACCACGTGGCCTCATTTTCATTGCCTGATGCCGGCCGGGCAGCAGTCCGGGCCGCAGCAACGCGGGCAGCGGGAAGGTCGGTTTGCGCCGCTTCCCTTGAACCCGTCGTTCCCGCGCCAAGGCGGAAGCCGGCGGGAAGCCAGGTTTGCCGCGCCGCCGCCGACGCCACACTGCGCCGCCACCTTGCTGTCTCCATCGCTGGTGTACGCCGCGCGCAACCGCACCGGCCGCATCGTCTCCCCGCCCGCCGCATGGATGCTCGCCTGGCTGCTGCGCGACGCGCCGCTGGTGCGCCTGGCCCTGCACCCGCGCGACGCCCGCCATCCCGCACTACTGCGCCACGCGCAAACACTCGTCGCACACCTGCTGCAAGCGCGCGTGGCGCTGACCAAGGCCGGCTTCGCCAGTCAATGGGCCAGCGTAGCCTGGCGCTACCAGTACGGCCCCCAATACCCGCCCAGCGACCAGTGCGAGCGCCCCAGCGCCCCATCGTGGTGCGGATAGCCATAGCGCTGCAGATCGTCGCGCGCGCTAAGCTGCAACACGCAATTGCGCCAGGCGTCCGAGTTGGCCGGATAGTCCAGCTTCGAGCACGCCGGCCCGTACACCACCATGGTGCGTTCCATTTCCGCCTGCGCCGCGGCGGCCCTTTGCTGTGGCGTGGCGCAGCCCGCCAGCAGCAGCGCGCCCATGCACAGCGACATCAACTTGTGCATCGAACTCTCCTTTGTGCGCGACCGTTGTGCGCGCGGTCGCCGATTTCCTTGATCAAATAGCTTAAGAGGGCCGTCGGGCAGGGGTGTGATCCATATCAAACCGCTCGGGGGAAGCTCTTCGTTGTTCTCGTCTCGTCTCGACGACGGGGCGCCAACAATGTTTGCGCCGATCATGATTTTTCTGGCAAGATGCTTTGCGAAATCAATTCGGGGAGAGTTATGCGTACGCATGGAATCAAAGTCTGGTCGTTGCGGCTGCTGGTCGGCCTTGTTATCTTGCTGGTGCTGGCCGCGCTCGCCGTGTGGCTGTACCTGCGCGCCAGCCTGGCCCGGCTCGATGGCGATGTCCAGGCGCCCGGCCTGTCGGCCCCGGTAACGGTCGCGCGCGACGAGCATGGCGTGCCGCTGATCAGCGGCGAGCGCCGCGCCGACGTGGCCTACGCCACCGGCTTCGTGCATGCGCAGGAACGCTTCTTCCAGATGGACCTGCTGCGCCGCGTGGGCGCCGGCGAGCTGGCCGAACTGTTCGGCGCGCGCGCCTTGCCGCGCGACCGCGCCAACCGTCTGCACCGCTTCCGCGCGCGCGTGGCCGCCTCGCTCAAGTTGCTCAGTCCGGCCGACCGCCTGCTGCTCGATCGCTATGTGGCGGGCGTGAACGCCGGGCTCCATGCGCTCGGCGCCAATCCCTTCGAATACGCCCTGATCGGGGTCAAGCCGCGTCCCTGGAGCGCCGACGACTCGCTGCTGGTGGTGTGCGCCATGTACTTCGACCTGCAAGGCACGGTCGAACCGCGCGAACTGACGCGCGGCTGGCTGCGCGAGCACAGCGACGCCGCGCAACTGGCCTTCCTGCTGCCCGACGCCAGCAAATGGGATGCCCCGCTCGACGCCGCCGGCGTGGCCTTCACGCCGGCGCCGATCCCGCCCACGCCGCCGGCATGGTGGGGCAAGGCGCGCAAGCCCGATGCGCTGGCAATGGCCTCGGCCGATTTCATCGATTCGGTCGGCAGCAACAACTGGGCCGTGGCCGGCTCGCGCAGCCAGGATGGCGCGGCCATCGTCTCCGACGACATGCACCTGGGCCTGACCCTGCCCAACACCTGGTACCGCATGGCGATCCAGTACCCCGACGCCAAAGGCGCGCCACGGCGCATCGTCGGCGTGACCCTGCCGGGCGCGCCGCCAGTCATCATCGCCGGCAGCAACGGGCGCGTGGCCTGGGGCTACACCAACAGCTATGCCGACCTGCTCGACCTGGTGATGCTGGGCCAGGACGCGCAGCGCCCGGGTGAGCTACGTACCGCAAGCGGTTGGGAAAAACCGGTGAGCGTGGTCGAAACCATCCTGGTCAAGGGTGCGCCGGCCGAGCGCATGACGATCCAGGAAACCTCGCTCGGGCCGGTGCGCGAGACTGGCGGCACGCCGTACGCGATTCACTGGCTGGCGCATGCGCCGGCCTCGCTCAACCTCAATCCGATCCGGCTCGAGACGGCTGATACGCTCGACGAGGCGCTGGCGATTGCGGCCACCATCGGCATCCCCTCGCAGAATTTCGTGGGCGGCGACGACAAGGGCAATATCGGCTGGACCATCTCCGGCGCGCTGCCGCGCCGCAGCCAGGGCGGCAGCGGCGCCACCTTTCCGTTGCTGGTCGATGGCGGCCAGGCCAGCTTCGACGGCGCGCTGGCGCCGGGCGATTACCCGCGCGTGATCAATCCGCCCGGCGGCCAGCTCTCGACCGCGAATGCGCGCCAGCTAAATGGCGCCGGTGCGCAGATCCTTGGCGACGGCGGCTTCGATATCGGCGCGCGCAACCGCCAGATCCGCGACGCGCTGGCCGCGCTCGGGCCGAAGACCGACGTGGCGGCCGTGTACGGCGTGGCGCTCGACGACCGCGCACTGTTCGTGGCGCCGTGGCGCGCGCGCGCCATCAAGGCGCTCGATGCGCCAGCGTTACAGGGCAAGCCGCAGCGCGCGCAGTTCCTCGACCTGTTGAACAAGAGCTGGAGCGGGCGCGCCAGCGTGGAGTCGAGCGGCTACCGGCTGTCGCGCCATTTCATGTGGGCGCTGGGCGACGTGCTGTTCGAGGGTGTCAATGGCGACCTGGCGGAGCTCCATCCCAAGTCGACCATGGCGCTGGCCACGTCGCGCTGGCCGGAGGTGCTCGCGCGCCTGTTGGACGAGCAGCCGGCGGCCTGGCTGCCGCCCGGGCATGCGAACTGGCAGTCGGTGCAGCTGGCGGCGATCGACAAGGTGATTGCGGATCTGGCGGCCGATGGCGTGCCGTTGGAAAAAGCGACATGGGGCGAGCGCAATACCGCCGCGATTGCGCATCCGATTGCCGCCGCGGCGCCGATGCTGGCGCGCTGGCTGAGTACACCGGCCGATATGCTGCCGGGAGACGCCAACATGCCGCGCGTGGCGGGGAAAAATTTCGGGCAGTCGCAGCGCCTGACGGTGTCGCCGGGGAAGGAAGAGCAGGGGGTGTTCAATATGCCGGGCGGGCAGAGCGGGCACCCCTTGTCGCCGTATTTCATGGATGGACACGCCGAGTGGGTGGCCGGGACACCGACGCCGTTGCTGCCGGGGGCGGCCAGGCACACGCTGACGTTCAAATGAGCCCCGCCGTCGTCCCCGCCTGCGCGGGGACGACGGCTTTGAAGATAGCGATTCAAGGATGCAGTGCCCTCGCTCTACTTCATCGCGATCGCCAGCGCCCCCGCACCCGCCTTGTTGAGCATCAGCGTAATCGATTCATGCGGCGACGGGTGCCCCAGGTAGAACCCCTGCACCAGGTCGCACCCGTATTCGTCGAGCAGCACCAGCTGTTCATCGGTTTCCACGCCCTCGGCCACCACCACCATCTTCAAGCCGTGCGCCATGGCGATGATGGCGCGCGTGATGGCGGCGTTCTCCGAATCCTGCGGCAAGCCGCAGATGAAACTCTTGTCGATCTTGAGCGCCCGCACGTCGAAGCGCTTGAGGTAATTCATCGACGAGTAGCCGGTCCCGAAATCGTCGATCGACAGATACACGCCAATCCCGCGCAGTTGTTCGAGCGTCGCCATGGTCGCCTTGGCGTCGTCCATCAGCGTGCCTTCGGTCAGTTCGAGTTCGAGTATCTTCGGATCGAGCCCCGAGTCGTGCAATGCCGACAGCACGATCTGGGTCAGGTTTTCATCCTTGAACTGCTTGGCCGATAAATTGACCGCCATCCGGATCGACTGCCCGGTCGCCCTTTGCCATGCCTTGGCCTGGTTGCAGGCGGTGCGCAGCACCCATTCGCCGATCGGCACGATCAAACCGGTTTCCTCGGCCAGCGGAATGAATTCGGTCGGGGAGATGATGCCGCGCTCCGGATGGCGCCAGCGCACCAGCGCTTCGACGCCCACGATCTCCGACGAACGCACGTCGATCTGCGGCTGGTACAGCAAATACAGTTCTTCGTTGCGCAGCGCCTTGCGCAGGCCCACTTCCAGCTTCACGTGGCTCATGATCTGCATCGTCAGCGAGGAACTGTACAACTTGGCGTTGTTCTTGCCGCAGTTCTTGGCGTGGTACATGGCGGTGTCGGCGAACTTGAGCAGCGAATCGCAATCGTCGCCGTCTTCCGGGAACAGCGAAATGCCGATGCTGGCCGTGACAAAGATCTCGTGCCCTTCGATCAGGAAGGGGCGCCGCATCGCCTCCTTGACCCGGTGCGCCACATTGAGCGCGTTCTCGACCCGTTCCAGGTCGGGAATGAGGATCGTGAATTCGTCGCCGCCCAGGCGCGCCAGGTTATGCGACTGGTCCCCGCGCGAGACCAGGTCGCTCGGGCGGATGGTTTCGCGCAGGCGCTCCGAGACGATCTTGAGCAGATGGTCGCCCACGTTGTGGCCCAGGGTGTCGTTGATGCGCTTGAAGGCGTCCAGGTCCATGAACAGCACCGCGAACTTCTTCTTGCCGACCTTGGATCGGTGCAGTTCGCGCTCCAGCGTTTCGAGGAAAGCCTGGCGGTTCGGAATGCCGGTCAGGCTGTCGCAGTAGGCCAGGCGGCGGATCTGTTCTTCGGTGCGGCGCCGTTCGCTGATGTCGCGCACCAGGCCAAGCACTTCGTCGGGACCGGTGGCGACCAGGCGCGCTTCGAAGTGCTGCACCATGCCGAAGCTGACCAGTTCATATTCGACCGAGCGCACGTGCTGGGTATCGAGCACGCAGTGCATCTGCTCGAGCAGGCGCTCGGCGATGTCGCGCGGGAGCACTTCGGTGATGTGCTTGCCCACGCACAGCTCCGCCGGAATCGCCGCCGAGGCGTCGTGACCTTGTTCGTAGTCGAGATAGACGCCGTCCTTGCCGAGCCGGAAAAAGGTATCCGGAATGGCCGCCAGCACCGCGCGGTTGTGGGCGTCGGCGATGCGCAGGCGCACGATGGCATCGCTGGCGCGCAGCACGTACAGCACGCGGTGCCCGAGGATCGGCCAGTTGATCGGCTTCGATACGAAATCGGTGGCGCCGGCCTCGTAGGCGTTGGTCACCGCTTCGATGTCGTCGCCGCCGGTGACCATGATGATCGGCACCGGCGCGCCGGTCTCGATGCGGCGGATCTCGCGGCAGGCCGAAAAGCCGTCCATGTTCGGCATGTCGACGTCGAGCAGGATCAGGTCCGGCGCCATGCTCTGGTAGAGGGCCAGCGCTTGCAGGCCGTCCTCCGCTTCGATCGCGTCCAGCCCGACCTGGCCGAGCATTTCGAGCATCAGCAGGCGCATGACCGGATCGTCGTCCGCCACCAGGACGACGCCGCGCTTGATTGGGGTAGCAGCCATTTTCAGTGTTCCTTCTCTAGGAGGGCATGCAGCGAGTGGCACACGGCCTTGAATTCCCGCTCCATGTCGGTAAGAATGCCGGACGCGCCTTCGGTAGTATCGGTGCGGCCCAGCGTTTCCATGTCTTTGCACATCTGCGCCAGCGTCTCGGCGCCGACGTTGGCGCTGCTCGACTTGAGACTGTGCGCGATCTTGCGCAGGTTGCCGGGATCGACTCCGGCAATGGCCTGGCGCAGCGTGTTCAGGTGCTGCGGCGTGTCGCCGACGTAAGCGGCGACCACGCGCTGCACCAGCGCGTCGCCGCGCTCCTTGCTCAGCGCCCGGATGTTTTCGAGCGCGTGACGGTTGATGACGTCGCGCTGCACCGCGTTTTCGCGCAGCACGGCGCCGTGCGCGGGCGCCAGCAGCGCCGCCGGCGCCGTCCGGGCCGGCGCCGCCGGTGCAATCGGTGCGGCCGCTGGCGGCGCGGCCCGCTCGTCGTGATGGACGCTGCCGGGCAGCGGCAGGGTGATCCAGCGTCCCAGCACGGTGGCCAGTTCCTGCTGCGTGAATGGTTTGCTCAGGTAGTCGTCCATCCCGGCCGCCAGGCAGGCTTCCTGGTCGCCCTGCAGCGCGTTGGCGGTAATCGCAATGATCGGCAAGGTGCGCGCGCGGCCGCATTCGCGTTCGTGGCGGCGGATTTCGGCGGTGGCCGCAAAGCCGTCCATGACCGGCATCTGGCAATCCATCAGCACCACGTCGTAGCCGTCGGTGCGGGCGGCGGCCAGCGCTTCGGCGCCGTTGCGGGCGCAGTACACGCCCAGGCCGAGCGAGTCGAGCATGGCGGTCGCCACTTCGACGTTGACCGGATTGTCTTCGGCCAGCAGCACGCGCTGGCGGCGCAGCTTGCGCCCCGCCGGCGCGGCCGGGGCGCGCGCCACGGGGGCCGCCGCCAGCGCGCTGGCCGGCTTGCCGCGCGGGCGCGTCATGATGCATTCGAACAGGTCGGCCGCGCGCGCCGGTTTGATCAACTGGTAGGCCACGCCGGCGTCGCGCCGCTGCACCGGATCGGCCGCCAGGCGGTTGTCGCTGATGAGCATGATGCGGGTGGCGCTGGTGGCCGGGTCGCCCTTGATGCCGGCCGCCAGCGACAGGCCGCTGGTGCGCTCGAGGTCCATGTCGATGATCGCCACTTCGTACGGCCGCCCCGCGTGCGCCGCCGCCAGCAGGCGGTCGACCGCGTCCGCCGCCGATACGGCGCTGTCGCTGGCCACCTGCCACTCGGCCAGCTGGCGTTCGAGGCTGGCGCGGCTGGCGGCCTGCTCGTCGACGATCAGCACGCGCATGCCTTCGGTCATGCGCAGGCTGGCGTCGAGCATGTTCGGGTCGACCCGGCGCTTGTCGAAGCTGACCGTGAACCAGAAGATCGAACCATGCGGGGATGCATTGTCGACCCCGATCTTGCCGCCCATGAGTTCGACCAGCTGGCGCGAGATGGCCAGTCCCAGGCCGGTGCCGCCGTACTTGCGCGTGGTCGAGCTGTCGGCCTGCGAAAAGGCGTCGAAGATCCGGCTGCGCGCCTCGCGCGAGACGCCGATGCCGGTGTCATGCACTTCGAAGCGCAGGCCGACGCTGGCGCCATCTTCGGTTTCGACATCGACCTTGGCCAGGATCTGGCCGCGCTCGGTAAACTTGAGCGCGTTGCCGATCAGGTTGGCCATGATCTGGCGCAGGCGGTTGGGGTCGCCGCAGATGGCGATCGGGATATCGTTGGCGATCGCAAAGTCGAGCGCGATGCCTTTCGCCTGCGCTTGCGGGGTGTAGATGGTGTTGATGTCGTCCAGCAAGTCCCACAGGTTGAAATTGATGTACTCGATCGACAGCTTGCCGGCCTCGATCTTGGAAAAGTCGAGAATGTCGTTGATGATCACCAACAGGTGCTCGCCGGAACGCTTGACCAGCTTGGTGTAGTTGCGCTGGGTATCGTTCAGCGACGTGCTGAGCAGCATCTCGGTCATGCCGAGCACGCCATTCATGGGGGTGCGGATTTCGTGGCTCATGGTGGCCAAAAAGGCGCTCTTGGCGCGGCTGGCCGCTTCGGCCGCATTCTTGGCCTTTTCCAGCTGTTCGGTGCGCACGCTGACCTGGCGTTCGAGCTCGTCGCGATGGTGGGTGAGGGCGGCGCCGCGTCCTTCGATCTGGGCCAGCATGGCGTTGAAACTGTCGATCAGCGAACCCATCTCGTCGGTGCGCTCGTGCGCGATGCGCAGGTTGTAGTTCTGGCTGGCCGAGACCTTTTGCGCTGCGTTGATGAGCTTGGCGACAGGGTCGGCGATGCTGGCCTTGAAGCGGCTCGCCAGCATCAGCGACATCAGCAGCGAGCCCCCCATGGCGCAAGCGATGATGCCCAGGCTTTTCAGGATGTCGAGCCACATCAGGGTCAGGTCCGCTTCGATCATCACGATGCCGACCTGGTAGTTGGCGTTGATCACGGGGCGGTACAGGCGCATGCGGCTGGACCAGAAACGACTGCCCTGGCGGCTCGCTTCGGCCAGCACGTCTTCGTCCAGGTTCATTTCGGGCGCGCTCGGTTCCGGCTCGGCCTGGCCGTTGCGCATGTAGCGGGCAAACAACTTGCCTTTGCGGTCGAACAAGACCGCGCTCGAGATTTCGACCTTGGCCTTGAGCGCGGACAAGGTGGCGCTGGCCTGGTCGCGGTCGTTGAACATCAGTGCGTCGACGCTGTTGGTGCCGATCACGCCGGCGAACGAGGACAGTTGCATGCCTTCATCCTTGCGGTGGCTGAGCACGGACGTGACGGCGAAGGCGATGAAGACGAAGAACAGGGCGGTGCCGGTCGACAGGAACGAGATGATCGTCAGTTTTTTGTTCAGGCTTGAGCGTTCGAAGTTCAGCATGATGGGACGACCCGGCAGAAAAAGTTCAATGTCCGGGAAATATGTCCCGCAGGAAAAATATACGGGGATTGATCCGGCCCGACTTTGATAAGGCACAAACGTGACGGGACGCTGTCAAAAAAAGCGACAGTGTCAAACAAACAGCTGTTCGTTTCCGTTTGCCGGGGCCGGGCAAGCTGGCCTGACAAAACACACGACTGTTGCTTTAACGCTTCATCTTTGTCGAATCCGGCGGCGTCCCTGTTAGAGTTGGACCGACTTGTGTTCCGCCAGCCATCGGTCCAGTCGCCATTGAACCCGCGGCCAGCCTGTTCCTCCGAAAGCGACCATGCATACGACTGGTTTTGGCATTGGCATGGGTGCTGCCGAGCACGCTTTAGGCCCGGACGGGAATACCGAGTTCAAGCGCCAGGAAAGCTTGCTCAAGACCGGCGCCCTGCAGGACGCCATTTTCAACAGCGCCTATTTTTCCAGCATCGCCACCGACGAAAAAGGCGTGATCCAGATCTTCAATGTCGGCGCCGAGCGCATGCTCGGCTATACCGCGCTCGACGTCGTCAACCGGATCACGCCGGCCGACATTTCGGACCCGCTCGAAGTGATCGCGCGCGCCAAGGCGCTCAGCGTGGAGCTCGACACGGCGATCACCCCCGGCTTCGAGGCGCTGGTGTTCAAGGCTTCGCGCGGCATCGAAGACATTTACGAACTGACCTATGTGCGCAAGGACGGCAGCCGCTTTCCGGCGATCGTGTCGGTCACCGCGCTGCGCGACGCCCAGGATGAAATCATTGCTTACTTGCTGATCGGTACCGGCAATACCGCCCGCAAGCAGGTCGAGGCGGCCCAGGCCCTGCTCGACCAGCGCCTGCGCGACCAGCAGTTCTATACCCGTTCGCTGATCGAGTCGAATCTCGACGCCCTGATGATGACCGATCCGCAAGGCATCATTTCAGACGTGAACCAGCAGATGGTCCCGCTCACCGGGCGCACCCGCGACGAACTGATCGGCGCGCCAAGCAAGAAGTTCTTTACCGACCAGAGCCAGGCGGACGCCGCCATCAAGCGCGTGCTGCAGGAAAACAAGGTGACCGATTACGAATTGACGGTGCGCGCGCTCAATGGCGTCGAAACGGTGGTGTCGTACAACGCCGCCACCTTCCACGACCGCGACCGCACGTTGCAGGGCGTGTTCGCCGCCGCGCGCGACGTGACCGAGCGCAAGCGTTTCGAACATACGCTGGAAGTGAAAAACATCGAGCTCGAGCGCGCCAGCCGCATGAAGTCCGAATTCCTGGCCACCATGTCGCACGAGTTGCGTACGCCGCTCAACGCGATCATCGGCTTTTCCGAAGCGCTGAAAGATGGTTTGCTGGGCGAAACCAGTGCCCTGCAAAACGAATGCATCGGCGATATCTTCAGCAGCGGCCAGCACTTGCTCTCGCTGATCAACGACATCCTCGACCTGTCGAAAGTCGACGCGGGCATGATGGCGCTCGAACTCGAACTGGTGGACTTGCAGGTTCTGCTGCCGGACAGCCTGACCATCGTGCGCGAAAAGGCCGCAGCGCAGGCAATTGCGCTGACCCTGGAAATCGGCGCCGACCTGGGCACGCCGCAACTGGACATCCGCAAGACCAGGCAAATCGTCTACAACCTGCTCTCGAACGCGGTCAAATTCAGCGGCCACGGGGGCGCGGTCACCTTGCACGCGCGCCGCGTGCCGCGCAGCGCCGTCGGCCACCTGGCCGGCGCCTGGCCGGTGCATGGGTTTGCGCTTGCTGAAAACGAGTTCAACGACTTTCTGGAGTTGTGCGTGGACGATGGCGGCATCGGCATCTCGGAGCCGGACATGGCCAAGCTGTTCCAGGCCTTCAGCCAGATCGACAGCAGCCTGGCGCCTAAATTCGAAGGATCCGGCCTGGGCCTGGCGATGGTGAAACAGCTGGCCGAGCTCCAGGGCGGCACGGTGGCCGTGGCCAGCGCCGCCGGCGAGGGCTCGCGCTTCGCCGTCTGGCTGCCGTTGCGCACGGCGCTGCCGGGAGCGCGCCCCGCCTTGCACGGCGCCACCCTGCGCCGCCCGGCCGCGGGCGCGCCCGAGGCTGCCGACGCCACGCGGGAGCACTGAGCATGGCAACCATCCTGCTCATTGAAGACAAACCGGCCAACATGAAGCTGGCCTCGCTCCTGCTGCGCCATGCCGGGCACGCCGTGCTGTGCGCGGTCGACGCCGAAAGCGGCCTGACGATGGCGCGTACCGAGCGCCCGGACCTGATCCTGATGGATATCCAGTTGCCGGGCATGGACGGCCTGGCGGCGACCGCACTGCTGAAACAGGATCGCGCCACCGGCGCCATCCCGGTGATCGCGCTGACCGCCATGACGATGAAGGAAGACCGCGCGAAAAGCGAGAGCGCCGGCTGCGACGCCTACATCGCCAAGCCGCTGCGCTACCAGGAGTTGTACGCCGCCATCGATGCCTTGCTGCCCCAGGGAGCGGCGGCATGAGCCTGCGCGCTCCCACCATCCTGATCGTCGACGACGAAGCCCGGAACCGGCGCCTGCTGGCGGTACTGTTGCGCCCGGAAGGATACAGCACCTCCAGCGCCGCCAGCGGCGAGGAAGCGCTGGCCGCCATCGGCGCGGAGGCGCCCGACCTGATCCTGCTCGACATTACCATGCCGGGCATGGATGGCTATCAAGTGGCGAGCATCCTGAAGTCGAACCCGGCCACGGGCGAGGAAATGCTGGGCATGGGCATGGCCGAACTGGTCGATACCAGCGACGCCAAGCTGGAACATCAATACGATGCCCTCATCGCTGGCGGCCTGAACCGCGACCAGCAGGAAATGCAGATGCAGCGCAGCGACGGCGTGACCGTGCAGGTGGAAGTGAACAGCCAGGCCATGCGCTCAGGAAATGATTGGACCATCGTGATCGTGGTGCGCGACATCACCGAGCGCAAGCAAGCGCAGCAGCGCGTGACCCATCTGGCCCATCACGATCCGCTCACGGGCCTGCCCAACCGCACCTTGTTTTACGCATCGCTGCAACGCACCGTGGCGCTGGCGCACGAGAGCGGCTCACTGGTGGCGCTCATGTTCATCGACCTCGACAATTTCAAGACGGTCAACGACACGCTCGGGCATGCGGTCGGCGACGAGCTGCTGGTACAGTTCAGCAACAGGCTGGTCCAATGCGTGCGCGTGCGCGACACCGTCGGCCGCCTGGGCGGGGACGAATTGGCGCTGATCCTGATCATGCAGGACGGCCAGCAGGGCGCGGTCGTGATCGCCGACAAGATCCGCGACGCCTTGCGCGCGCCCTTCGTGCTGCACGGGCACGAACTGAGCATCACGGCCGGCATCGGCATCACGCTCCATCCGGTCGATTCGTCCGATCCGGCCACCTTGATCAAGTATGCCGATACGGCGATGTACGAGGCCAAGCATGCCGGGCGCGACACCTACCGCTTTTTCACGGCCCAGATGAATGCCGACGTGCTGGCCCGCCTCAAGCTCGAGAAGGCGTTGCGGCAGGCGATCGAGAAGGAGCAATTCGTGTTGCATTACCAGCCCAAGGTACACCTCAACAGCGGCCGCGTGGCGGGCCTGGAAGCGCTGCTGCGACCAGATCCAGGGCTACTATGTCAGCCGCCCCCTGCCGGCCGAGCAGGTCAGCGCCTTCTTGTTGCAAAGGAAGGTGCTGGGCGCGCCGGCGGACCCCGACCAGGCCGGCAAGACGCTGTTGATCATCGATGACGATCCCTTCATGCTCGAGGTACTTGGCAACCTGTTCGGCTGCGACGGCTAGCGCATCCTGTGCGCAGGCCCGGCCGCCGAAGGCTTCGACATGCTGGCCTTGAACGAGGTGCAGGTGATCCTGTGCGACCAGTGCATGCCGTCAATGAGCGGCACGGATTTCCTCGACAAGGTCAAGGAGCTCTATCCGAAGACGTTCCGCATCGTGTTGTCGGGGCAAAGCGACCTGGCGTCGATCATCGCAGCGGTCAATTGCGGCGCCGTCCTGCGCTACTATACGAAGCCTTGGGATAAGCAGCTGCTGCGCGATCATGTGCGCGACGCATTTCGCCAATTTGCGGCCAGCCACGCCAAGGCGCCGGAATAGGCGCGATGGCTACTTCAGCAGCGCCTGCAGTTCCGGCAGCTTGAGCTTGCTTCCCATCATGTAGCCGGCGTCGTACACTGCGGCGAAAGCGGCCTGCAGTTCGCTGTCGGTCGGCGCCAGCGGACGCAGGCCCTTGGCAATGGCCGGGACCACCTCGCGCGTCACACGGCGGGTTTTTGCCGCCAGGATTTGCCAGAGCGAGAGCGCATAGCCGATCGCGAAGATGCCGATCCCGACCTTGTAACCGGAGCCCGGAAACAGCGCGCCGGCGGCGGCCCAGCCGGCCACGGTGGCAAGCACGCTGCCCAGGATGGTGTAGCCGGCTTGCTTGTCCATCACGACCGAGTTGTAGCATCGTTCCACCGTCGGCGCCAGCAACAGGAAGGGCTTCAGGATCAATTCGCTTCGTTCGGTGGGGGGGAAGTACGCGAGCGCGTTGCTGATCCGCGCTTCCAGCGCCAGTTCTTCCTGCCACACCTGTTCGAGGTTGGGAAAGGTGCTGGCCTGCAGTTCGGGCAGGGGAGCTGTTTCTTTCAAGATCTGTTTATACGTTGTCGACTCCGTCTTGAGCGGCGTCAGGCACGATTGGCAGATCCGCTCGAAGCCGGCCAGCTCGCCCTTGCCGACCGAGATGAAATACACATGGCTGGCGCGCCCGATCCGCCTGACCAGGAATGCTTGCGCCGACCTGCAGATGGGACAGAAGTCGGCAACATAGCCGAGCTTGCGATAGACGTTTTTCCTGCCCGAGATAATGACCATCAGTGCGTTCCAGATCCATGTTGTATCAGCTGTGTTGTATTTTACGCAATTGGGCGACGAATTGTGGGGGAAGGACAGGGATAATGCAAAAGGAATGCGGAAGCGGGCCTCTGTCCTGCGTCGATGCGGCTTGCCAGCAACGTCCTTGGGGCCACGCTGGTGGCAGCAGGGGGAAATCGAGATGCAAGTAGACGTTCTGGAAATTCATGGGCCATGGGATTGCGGCTTCGTGCTGGATCGTCACAGCACGCATTCCACGCTCACCGGGCATGACGCGCACGGCCATCCAACATTCGAGACCGACTACACAGAAGCCGGACGCGCCCTTTACGAACTTAAATCGCACGACGATTACGGACAGGTACCGGCGCTGGCCAAGGCGCTTTACACCCATATCATCCCTCGGTTGCCGAAGATCCATGTCGTCGTCCCCATGGCGCCGAGCAAGAAGAGGTCGCGGCAACCGGTCAGTCATGTGGCGGCTTACCTTGCCAGGATGCTGAAAGTGCCGGCTCAAAAGAAATTCCTGGTCAAAGCAGCCGGGAGCCGCTCATTGAAAGATCTCGCAAGCCGTGAGGAAAAAGATGCCGCATTGGCCGGTCGGCTCAGCCTCGCCCACGATCTCGACGGTGGTGGTCCCTTCAACGTTTTGCTCGTGGATGACCTGTACGAGACGGGCGCGTCGCTCGATGCCGCGTGCCAGGTCTTGCGGGAGTGTGAGAAAATACAGCATATTTACGTGGCAGCATTAACCTGGAGGCGCCCGAGATGACAACCATATTTATCGCGGGGTCGATCAAGATCAAGCATCTGCACGATGAGGTGCAGGTGCGGATCATGAATATCCTGTCGATGAATTACGAGGTCATTGTCGGCGATGCGGACGGCGCCGACAGTGCTATCCAGCAATTCCTGTTCGATCAGGGCGCCACCAAGGTCACGGTCTACTGCAGCGGCGACCGGCCGCGCAACAACATCGGCGGCTGGCTTGTGCATCAGGTCGCGACATACCACGCAAAACGCTCGCGCGCCTGGTTCACAGCGAAGGACGTGGCCATGGCGCAAGCGGCCGACCTTGGACTGATGGTATGGGATGGCATGAGTACCGGGACGCTGAGCAACATTATTGAATTGCTGGCCCGCAAGCGTAATTCGCTTGTCTTCACCAATATGGACCGGCAGTTTCACCGGATTCTGTGCGTTGATGACTTGCAGGCGCTGGTCGCCCGCATGGCCATTGCGGCGCGTGCCAAAGCCGACACCAACATCGACCTTTCCTCGCGCATCGAGCACCTGCTGTCGCGCGCCGTGCAGGACGACATCCTGGCGCTTCGCACCGCGCAGTCAGGCTCGCCAACCCCCATGCCAGTCGCGTTCGATTCTGCCGTTCCCTCTTAACGCCTGCTTGTGTGGCGGCTTGCCATGCAAAAGGGCGGTCGCAGCGTCCCTTTTCTGGTGCTTTGCGCGCGCCTGTCAGCAACACCCGCCGCGCTTGCCCGCGCCGCCGTAGCGCGCTTCCTGGCGCTCCCGGAAAAACGCTTCGTAGCTCATCATCGGCTGGCCCGGATGGGTCGCCTCCATGTGCGCCACGTAGGTGTCGTACTCGGGTAAGCCCACCATCAGGCGCATGCTTTGCCCGAGATAGCGGCCAGCCTGGGCCAGTCCGCGCCCGGCGTCCGCCAGGTGATCGAACATGCTCATGCCGGACTGGCCGCGCTGGCGACGAACGGGGTTTCCATCGAACTCGGCGCGGCGTCGGCGCGCGCCTTGAACACCGTGCGCGCCCCGAACACCAGCACCGACAGCACCACGAACATGAAAAAGCCCGCCAGCGAGGCGTCCAGGTAATCGTTGAAGACGATCTGGTGCATCTGCGCCATCGACTTGGCGGGCGCGAGCACCACGCCCTGGTCGATCGCGGCCTGGAATTTCTGCGCGTGCGCCACGAAACCGATGCGCACGTTGTCGTGAAAAATCTTCTGCCAGCCGGCGGTCAGGGTGCAGGCCAGCAGCCAGGCGGTAGGCACCATGGTCACCCACGCGTAGTTGGCGCGCTTCATCTTGAACAGCACGCAGGTGGCGAGGATCAGGGCAATGCCGGCCAGCATCTGGTTGGCGATGCCGAACAGCGGCCACAAGGTGTTGATGCCACCGAGCGGATCGACCACGCCCTGGTACAGGAAGTAGCCCCAGGCCGCCACGCACAGGGAGGTGGCGATCAGGTTGGCCGGAATCGATCCGGTGCGCTTGAGCGATGGCGCAAACGTGCCCAGCAAGTCCTGCAGCATGAAGCGCCCGGCGCGGGTGCCGGCGTCCACCGCCGTGAGGATGAACAGGGCTTCGAACAGGATCGCGAAGTGGTACCAGAAGGCCATCATGGTCTTGCCGCCGATGACGTTCGACAAGATGTTGGCCATGCCCACCGCCAGGGTCGGGGCACCGCCGGCGCGCGAGATGATGCTGCTCTCGCCGACGTCTTGCGCGGTCTGGGTCAGCATCTCGGGCGTGATGTAGAAGCCCATCTGCGTCACCGCCGCCGCCGCCGAGTCGGCCGTCGTGCCCAGAATGGCGGCCGGGCTGTTCATGGCGAAGTAGATGCCCGGCTCGATGGTCGAGGCGGCCACCAGCGCCATGATGGCGACGAACGATTCCATCAGCATCGCGCCATAGCCGATGAAGCGCATGTGCCGTTCGTTTTCGATCATCTTGGGCGTGGTGCCCGACGAGATGAGCGCGTGGAAGCCCGACACCGCGCCGCAGGCGATGGTAATGAACAGGAAGGGGAACAGGCTGCCCGACCAGACCGGGCCGCTGCCGTCGATGAATTTGGTCATGGCCGGCATCTTGAGGTCGGGCGCCACGATCAGGATGCCGATCGCCAGGCCGACAATGGTGCCGATCTTGAGGAAGGTGGACAGGTAGTCGCGCGGCGCCAGCAGCAGCCACACGGGAATCACGGAAGCGACAAAACCGTAGCCGATCAGCATCCAGGTCAGTTCGGTGCCGGTGAAGGTGAACATGGGACCGAGCACGGCGTGTTCCTGCACATATTGGCCGCCGATAATGGCCAGCATCAGCAGCACGAAGCCGATCAGCGACACTTCGCCGATCCGTCCCACCCGCACGAAGCGCGAATACACGCCCATGAACAGGGCGATCGGAATGGTGGCCATGACGGTGAAGCTGCCCCACGGCGAACCGGTCAGGGCCTTGACCACGATCAGCGCCAGCACCGCGAGAATGATGACCATGATCATGAAGGTGCCGAGCAGGGCGATGACGCCCGGAATGTCGCCCAGTTCCGACTTGATCAGGTCGCCCAGCGAGCGGCCGTCGCGGCGCGTCGAGATGAACAGGATGATGAAATCCTGCACCGCGCCGGCCAGCACCACGCCGGCCAGGATCCACATCATGCCGGGCAGGTAGCCCATCTGCGCGGCCAGCACCGGGCCGACCAGGGGTCCGGCGCCGGCAATCGCCGCGAAATGGTGGCCGAACAGCACATATTTATTGGTGGGAACGTAGTCGAGGCCATCGTTGAACTTCTCGGCCGGGGTCTGGCGCCGCGCGTCGAGCCCGAGCACCTTGTCGGCCAGAAAAGAGCTGTAGAAGCGGTAGGCGATCAGGTACACGCAGACGGCCGCGGCGACGATCCAGATTGCATTGATGGCTTCGCCGCGCTTGAGCGCGATGGTGCCGAGCGCGCAGGCGCCGAAAATCGATAGCGCAGCCCAGCCGAGCTGGCTTGACAGACGTTTCATGGTGACTCCTCCAAGGTGTTGTGATCGTCCGTGCTGGCTGGACCGGTCAAAGCCGGTGCAATTGCGCACAGCGTGATTCAGTATCGAATGGGCTTGCCTGTGCAGCAAGCGCAGCACTACGCAGCGCCTTGCGTGTTACTACGTAGCCGCCACGGCCGCCGGCGTCGTAGAATCGTGGCTTGTTCACAAAGCCGTCAATGGCAGGCCGGGCGTTGTATGAAGTTAAGGCAAAAGGTCATCTTTCTCGCGATCACGCCGCTGATCCTGGCGCTGTGTACGATCGCGCTGTTCGTGCGCCACCAGGCCATCACCCTGGCCCAGCAGCAGCGCGACACCATCCAGCAAGCCTGGCTGGCCAGCAAGGAAGCCGAACTCAAGCATTACGTGGACCTGGCCACGCGCTCGGTCGCGCATCTGGTCGATTCCGGCAAGCGCGACCAGGCCACCCTGGACGAAGCCAAGCGCATCCTGTCGACCCTGAGCTATGGCGATGACGGCTATTTCTTCGTCTATGATTTCCAGGGAAACAGCCTGATGCATCCGCGCCAGCCGGAACTGGTGGGGCGCAACCTGTGGGAGATGCGCGACGTCAACGGCGAGCCGACCATCCAGCGCCTGGTGGAACGCGCCAGGGCCGGCGGCGGGCTGCAACGCTACATCTGGGCCAAGCCGTCGATCAACAAGTCGGCGCCCAAGCTCGGCTATGTGGTCCCGATCGAGAACTGGGGCTGGATGCTGGGCACCGGCATTTACCTGGACGATGTGGACGCCGCGCTGGCCAAGATCGACGCCCAGCAGTCGCGCAATATCCAGAGTACCATGCAGTGGATCGCGCTGCTGGCGATCGTCAGCGCGCTGGTGGTGGCCAGTTCCGGGCTGGCCCTCAACATCAGCGAGCTGCGCGTGGCCGACGCCAAGCTCAAGGTGCTGGCCCAGCGCGTGGTCGAGTCGCAGGAGCAGGAGCGGGCGCGCCTGTCGCGCGACCTGCACGACGGCATCAGCCAGTGGCTGGTGTCGATCAAGCTGCAGATCGAGGCGGGCGTGATCCGCCTCGGCGGCGACGCCGACCAGCAGCAAAAGGCGCGCGCCAGTTTCGAGCACACCGCCGGCCAGCTCAACGATGTGCTGGGCGAGGTGCGGCGCATCTCGCACAACCTGCGCCCGGCCATCCTCGACGACCTGGGCCTGGCCGCCGCGCTCGAGCACCTGGCGCACGAAGCGACCCAGAACAGCGCGCTGCCGGTGCGCTTTGTCGCGCGCGGGGTTACCGATGGCTTGCCGGACGTGGCCAACACGGTGCTGTTTCGCATCGCCCAGGAAGCGCTGACCAATATCGAGCGCCACGCCGGCGCGCGCCAGGTCGACATCACCTTGGCGCGCGAGGACAACAATGTGACGCTGACGATCGCCGACGACGGCGCCGGGTTCGACGCCGCCAGCGTGGCAATCCACCCCAAGCGCGGCATCGGCCTGCGCAACATGATGGAACGGATGGACGCCATCGGCGGCCAACTGGCCATCACCTCGTCCGCGGCCGGCACCTCGGTGCAAGCGGCGGCCCCACTGCCAGGCAAGCCAGGCAAGCCAGGCAAGCCAGGCAAGCCAGGCAAGCCAGGCAAGGGTACACGCGCATGAGCAAGCTGATTCATATCCTGCTGGTGGACGACCACCCCCTGGTGCGCGACGGCTTGCGCGCGCGCCTCGAAGCGGTGCCGCATTTGCGCGTGGTGGCCGAGGCCGACGGCGCCGAAGAGGCGCTGCGCCAGGCCTTTGATCACGCCATCGACCTGGTGCTGATGGACATCAACATGCGCGGCATCAGCGGCATCGAAGCGAGCGCCCGTTTCCGCCAGCAATTCCCGGCCATCGCGGTGCTGATCCTGTCGATGCACGACAAGGTCGAATACGTCAGCCAGGCGATGCAGGCCGGCGCGCGCGGCTACGTGCTCAAGGATGCGCCGGGCAAGGATATCGTGCTCGCCATCGAAACCGTGATGGCGGGCGGTATTTACTACAGCGCCGCGCTGGCGCGCCAGCTGGCCCGTCCCGGCGTGCAAGAGAACCAGCTCTCGGCGCGCGAGCAGGAAGTGTTGCAGCAACTGGCCGGCGGGCATTCCAACAAGCAAATCGCGCGCACGCTCGACCTCTCGGTACGCACCGTGGAAACGCACCGCCTCAATATCAAGCGCAAACTCGGCATCGAAGGGCAGGCCGAACTGATCAGATATGCCGTGCAGCACGCACGTTTTGAAGGAAGCTAGTATCCTTCTGCTTTCGCGCGAAGTAATGATGACGAACTGCTATCGCCCGAGCCAGGAAGTGGTTGCTTCCTATCATTATCTCAACTAAGATTACCTAACCCACTAACGCAAAGATGCCGATGGCCGCCTTCGATACAACACCGTTCCCGTTGGTAGAGATGCACGCGGCGGCCAACGCGCAAAACGAGTGGCTGGCGCTGATCGTGCGGGTCGGCGGCGCTCCCGGCGCCGCTCACGCGGCCGCCTTGCAACAGGTGTTCGGCGCGCCCGGCCTGCTCACCGCCATCGCGCCGCTCGACTGCATCGTGCCGCTCGCCTCGCCCGCCGTATTGACCCCGTCGCTGCTGGCGCTGACGCCGCCCAACCGCGTGATCTTTGCGGTCAGCGCCGCCGTGCTGGCCGACCAGGCCCTGGTCAAGCAAACGCTGGCGCTGCACGAGCAGGGTTACCGCGTGCTGCTCGACGGCCCGGCCGACGACAGCGTCAAGCTGGCGCCGGCCTTGCGCGCGGTCGCGCTCGATTGCGGCGCGGGCTTGCCTGTCGCGCGCGGCGGTCGATACCAGGTCCTGTCCCTGTTCGGCCCGCACCTGGCGTACCGGGTCGACAGCGCGGCGCGCTTTGCCGACTGCGTCGAGGCCGGCTTCGAATGGCTGGCCGGCGACTGGCCGCTGCATCCCTCGCCGCAGGCCAAGGCGCATGACGGCACCTCGCGCAAGCGCCTGCTGGCCTTGCTGGGCCTGCTGGCGCGCGATGCCGAATCGCGCGAGCTCGAGCAATTGCTCAAGCAGGACCCGGCGCTGTCCTACCACTTGCTCAAGCTGGTCAACTCGGCCGCGTTCGCGCTCAGCACCCAGATCACCAGCTTCGGCCAGGCCATCAACCTGCTGGGCCGGCGCCAGTTGCAGCGCTGGCTGCAACTGCTGCTGTACGCGCGCCAGCAGCCCGACGGCATGGCCAATCCGCTGCTGCCGCTGGCCGCCTTGCGCGCGGCCCAGCTCGAATGCCTGTGCAAGTTGCAGGGCGGCGAACGCGAGCAACAGGATGTGGCTTTCATGACCGGCGTGTTTTCGCTGCTCGACGTGCTGTTCGGCATGCCGATGGAAGACATCGTCGGCGCGCTCGGCCTGGCGCCGGCCGCGGCCGAAGCGCTGCTGCTGCGAGAAGGGCGCCTCGGCGAACAGCTGCGCCTGGTGGAACAAGGCGTGGCGGCGCCGGCGCAACTGGCCGCGCTCGGCATCGACCATGCGCAATGGTGGCAAAGCCAGCTGCACGCCTATCACTGGGCGATCCAGGTCGGCAGGAACCTGTAGGATGCATGTCAGCCCCGCGACCGATTTCCTGACCAGTAGTGCCGCGCTGTGCGCCGCCGTGCTCAACCTGCGCGGCGAGCAGCTTGCGGCCGAACTCGGGCGCATTGCGCGCGAGCTGCTGGCCAGCCCGCACGGCAGCTTCGTCCTGTCCGGCCAAGCCTGCGGGCCGGCGCTTGACGGCGCCGGCGCCCGGCTCGCCTGCGCGGTCGCCAGCGGCGCCGTCGACTATGGCCGCCTGGTGGTCGGCGGGCGCGCCGCCTACGACGAGCACGATGCGCGCCTGCTGGCCGGCCTGGCCGCGCTGGCCGCCAGCCTGCTCAAGGTCAACGACTTCGCGCTGCGCTCGACCCAGGCTTACCTCGACCTCGAAGCGGAGCTGTCGCACCAGGCCCAGATCCTCGACCAGATCCACGAGTCGGTGCTGACGATGGACCAGACCGGCTACATCACCAGCTGGAACAAGGGCGCCGAGCGCCTGTTCGGCTACAGCGCCCAGGAAGCGGTGGGGCGCAACATCCTGTTCCTGTACGCCGATGAAGACACCGCCTTCCACGACGCCTTCGTGGAGCAGGGCGGGCGCATGATGGAAGTGCGGCGCCGCAAAAAATCGGGCGAGGTGTTCTGGGCCAGCCTGTCGCTCTCGCCGCTGCGCGACCGCGAGCAGCGCCCGGTCGGCCTGATCGCCTACCTGACCGATATCACCGAGCGCAAGCACGCCGAAGAGCGCCTGCACCACCTGGCTTACTACGACGCCCTGACCGGCCTGCCGAACCGCAGCCTGATGGCCAAGCTGGTCGACCAGGCCTTGACCTCGGCCCAGCGCAAGGGCGCCACCGCCTGCATCCTGTTCGTCGACCTGAACCGCTTCAAGATGTTCAACGACACCCTCGGGCGCGCCACCGGCGACGAATTGCTCAAGCAGGTGGCGCAGCGCTTCAAGCAGGTGCTGCGCGAGCAGGACGTGGTGGCGCGCCTGTCGGGCGACGAATTCGCGGTCGGCCTGTTCGACATCCGTGAGCATTTCGAAGCGACCACGGTGGCGCACAAGCTGCAGGCGGCGCTGGTCGAGCCCTTTCCGATCGAAGGGCACGACCTGCGCGTGGGCGCCAGCATCGGCATCAGCGTCTATCCGCAGGACGGGGGCGACGCCGAAGCCTTGCTGCGCGTGGCCGACATCGCCATGGCGCGCGCCAAGCTCGGCGGCGACGGCGACAGCGTCACCTTCTACAGTCACGACATGAACCAGGGCATGCAGGAACGCATGCGCCTCGAATCGGGCTTGCGCCAGGCCCTGGCCGATGGCGAACTGCTGCTGCACTACCAGCCCAAGTTCGACATCGGCACCCGTTCCCTGGTCGGCGCCGAGGCGCTGGTGCGCTGGCTGCATCCGCAGCGCGGCCTGGTGCCGCCGGCCGAATTCATACCGCTGGCCGAAGCGACCGGCCTCATCGTCCAGCTGGGCGAATGGGTGTTGGAGGCGGCCTGCGCCCAGGCGGCGCACTGGCAGGCGGCCGGGCTGCCGCCGTTCCGGCTGGCGGTGAACGTGTCGGCGCGCGAGTTTTCGGCCGCCTTGCCGGCGCGCGTGAGCGAGACGCTGGCGCGCTACCAGCTCGATCCGTCCTGGCTGGAACTGGAAATCACCGAAAGCACCCTGATGCACGACATCGAGCGCGTGATCGCCATCATGGACCGCATCACCGCGCTCGGCGTGAGCCTGTCGCTGGACGACTTCGGCACTGGCTATTCGAGCCTGTCGTACCTGAAGCGCTTCCCGATCGACACCCTGAAAATCGACCGCTCGTTTACCACCGGTCTGCCGTTCGACGGCAACGACTGCGCCATCGCCAGCACCATCATCAGCATCGGGCGCCAGCTGCGCCACAAGGTCATTGCCGAAGGCGTGGAAACGCAGCAGCAGCTGGCATTCTTGCGCGACGCCGGCTGCGATGAAGTGCAGGGCTACCTGTTCTCGCGCCCGCTGCCGGCGGCCGCCTTCGAGGCCGCGCTGCGCGCCGGCTGGGCCGAACCCGGCTGAGTTTCTATTCTAATGTAAGATTCTTTCTGGACATGATTATCCCGTGAAGGCATGATGTCAAGCTGTAAATATTGCCACGTTACACACGCTGGCGCTCCAGCTTTTTATCACTTGCAAGGATGATCATGACGACTTTTACCTTTGACACCAGGATGCCGGGGCTGACACTGACCGGTACCGCAGGCAACGATACACTTTCCGGCGGCGAGGGTGACGACTTGCTCAGCGGCGGCGATGGCGACGACGTCCTGTACGCACAAGAAGGCAACGACACGCTCGACGGCGGGGCCGGCGACGACGAGATTCTTGTGATGACGGGGTCTGACCGCGCACCGCGCAGGACCACCGTGCTGGGCGGCGCCGGCAACGATACGATCTTGATTGCGGACCACGTTACCGGTTCCACTGTGGATGTTCTCGGCGGCAGCGGCATCGATACGTTTTACTTCCTCAATCACCAGCACCGCGAAAGCACGGTGATCCGCGACTTCCAGGTTGGCGTCGGCGGCGACCAGTTGAAGCTCGATGCCTTGTTCCCGCTCACCGCCAATCCATTCGGCAGCGCCGGCTACCTGCGCCTGGTCCAGAGCGGCAACGATACCTTGTTCCAGCGCGATGACGATGGCGCGGCGGGCGCTGCCACCTTCCACACGCTGGCCACCCTCTCCGGCGTGCTGGCCAGCAGCCTGCAGGCGGCCAATATCGCGAGCCGATACCGTCCCGACGGCGCCGAAGGCGGCCGCTACTTCCTGGGATCGCATCGCGACGACTACCTCCACGGCGGCGCCGGTGCCGATACCCTGGCGGGCTTGGGCGGCGACGACGGGCTCAATGGCGACGCCGGCGACGACGTGCTGTATGGCGAGGAGGGCAACGACCGCCTGCACGGGGATGACGGCAACGATCTGGTCGACGGGGGCGGCGGGGCCGACCTGGTCGAAGGCGATGCCGGAAACGACACCCTCAACGGCGGCGCCGGCAACGATACGCTCGACGGCGGCAGCGGCGATGACCTGCTTGCCGGCGGCGATGGCAACGATCTGCTGATGGACGGCCAGGGCAGCGATACGCTGTTCGGCGGCAACGGCGACGATGAACTGGTGCTGATTCACGGCCAAGGCGTGCTCGACGGTGGGGCGGGTAACGATACCCTCGATGGCGGGCGCGGCGGGGCGCAGCTGAACGGCGGCAGCGGCAACGATTATCTGAAAGTGCGCGGGCAGGGCGACAGCGGCCTGTTCGGCGGCAGCGGCCGCGATGTGTTCGAGATCACCCTCACCGACCAGGGACGCGTGGTGGTCGGGGGCGGAGCGGACGACGATACCGTCATCGTTCACCTCGGGTACGCCGGGAGCGGCAGCCTGACCGCCATTGGCGGACCCGGTATCGACACCTACCGGCTGGACCGCTTGCCGGACATGGAAAGCGTCGTCGTCAAGGACTTCAGCGCCGGCCCGGGCGGTGACCGGATCGACTTGCCGGAATCGCTCGCGCGCGTCATGGGCGCCGGCGACGCCTTGCGGCTCGGCTATGTGCGCCTGGTGCAAAGCGGCACCTCGACCCTGGTGCAGCTCGACTTCGATGGCGAGGGCGGCAGCAACCATGTCGACAGCTTCATGACCTTGCAGAATGTGCAAGCCAGTGCGTTGACCGTGGATAACTTCATCAATACGTCGGCAGCGCTGGTGCAACTGGTGGGCGTGACGCCGGACCAGCTTCCCGCTGTCTGACCGGCGCCGCCAACAATGACATCCCGCGCGGCGGTACGCGGGATGCTCACATGCTGTTACATTTTGTTTAATTTTAACTCCTGTACATTCCTATCGGGTACGGGCATGATCGACGTTGAACGCCATCAAGCAACCATCATTCCCGGGACCCCCATGACCACTTCCAGCGCCGTCACCGAGCAGCACGCCGACCTCGCCAGCACCAATGCCCTCCAGGCCAGCCCGAGTACCACCGTGGCCGGCACCGGCCGCGATCTGCAGGGGTGGAGCGGGGATGACATCCTGTATGGCACCGAGTTCAACGACACGATGTCGGGCAACGGTGGCTCGGACCGGATGTGGGGCTATGCGGGCGACGACTACATTGTCAGCAACGACCCGGACGACACCGACGCCGGGAGCGACACCCTGTTCGGCTTCGACGGCAACGACACGCTTCTCGGTGCGCGCGGCGACGACGTCCTGGTCGGCCACGCCGGCAACGACTTCCTCGATGGCGGCGCCGGCAACGACGACCTCAGGGGCGAACTGGGCGACGACACCCTGCAGGGCGGCGCGGGCCACGACACGCTCAACGATTACGAAGGCAAGGTTGCGCTGTCCGGCGGCGCCGGCGTCGACTTCCTGTACTCCGAACGGGGCGGCAGCGGCTTGCTCGACGGCGGCATGGATAACGATGTCTTGCTCGGCGACGGCCAGGATACCTATCTCGGCGGCGGCGGCGCCGACCGCATCACGATCCGCGCCCGGGCCAATGAGGCGCTCGCCACCACCCTGGCCGACGGTGGCGATGGCAACGACCTGTTCAGCGTGGCATTCCTGAACAAGGGTACGGCGCGCGTGACCGGCGGCGGCGGGCGCGACGTGTACCTGCTGGAACGCGAGAGCGGTCCCGCCGGCTACACGGTCACCGATTTCGCCGTCGGCCCCGAGGGCGACCGGATCGACCTCAGCAAGCTGCTGGCCGGGATCGAGCTGTCGCTGGGCGACCCGTTTTCAAGCCAGCGCGGCTATCTGAAACTGGTGCAGGAAGGCGCCGACACGGTGCTGCAATTCGACGCCGACGGCGCCAAGGGCACGGCGGCCGCCTTCAAGACCGTGCTGCGGCTCGAAGGCGTGGCCGCCGCATCGGTGGCGCCGAACATCTCCACCAGCGAGGTCCTCCCGGCCGGCATCGACGATGGCGAGACCTTCATCGGCGACGGGCGCAACGACAACATCTCCGGCTCCCACCTGAATGACCGCTACGAAGGCAACGGCGGCGCCGACGTGTTCTGGTCGGGCGCTGGCCGCGACACCCTGCTTGGCGGCGCCGGCAACGACAGGCTGTTCGGCCAGGACGGCGACGACCAGCTCGACGGTGGCGAGGGCGACGACCGCCTGGATGGCGGCACAGGATCGAATACCGTGCTCGGCGGCGCCGGCAATGACCAGCTGTCGGTGGACTACGCGGGCGACAGCCTGCTCGATGGGGGCGCTGGCAACGATACCCTGCAAGCGGGCGGTTACCGGTCCTCCAAGTTCGGCACGGTGCAGCTGATCGGCGGCGCCGGCGACGACCGCATCGAGATCTCCGACGCGCCGTCGGCGGTGACCGTGAACGCCAGCGGCGGCAGCGGACAAGACAGCTACCGCCTGACGGTGTACAGCGCGCAAACCATCGCGAAGGTGACTGTGAGCGATTTTTCGGTGGGCGCGGAAAACGATGTCATCGACCTGTACCTGTCCGACCTGTCGTCGAGCTATACCGGCAATCCGTTCGGCGCCGACGGCTACCTGCGCCTGGAACAGCGCGGCGCCGACACGCTACTGCGCTACGACCCGGACGGCGCGGCCGGCGCCAAACCCCTGTTCGACATCATGACCCTGCGCAACGTAAGCGCCGCCAGCCTCAGCGTCGCCAATTTCAAGCAGGCTTACGACCCCTCGGCCGCCTTCTTCGGCCGGGTGCTCACCGGCACGGCGGGCGCCGACAGCATCGAAGGCGACGAACGCGCCGAACACCTGATCGGCCTGGGCGGCAGCGACACCCTGCTGGGCGGCGCGGGCGACGACCTGGTCGAAGGCGGCGACGATGGCGACCTGTTGCAAGGCGGCGCCGGCATCGACAGCATCTTCGGCGGCAACGGCGACGACACGCTGGCCGGCGAAGTCGGCAACGACAGCCTGGTGGGCGGGGACGGCAACGATACCATGGGTGGCGGCGCGGGCGACGACTACCTCAACGGCGACGATGGCGACGACATTCTCACCGATGTCGAAGGCAACAACGTCGTGCTCGGCGGCTACGGACGGGACGTCATCGTCACGACCGGCACCGGCAGCGACAAGGTCGACGGCGGCGCCGGCGACGACACCATCACCGGCGGCGTTGGCGATACCCTTGTCGGCGGCTATGGCGATAATCACCTGATCGCCGATTTTACGGGCGGCGCCAAAGGTGTGGTCAAGCTGATCGGCACCAGCGGCAACGACCTGCTCACCTTCGGCCCTTCGCTGGCATTCCAGGACGTCGTCGCCAGCGGCGGCGAGTACGGCGGCGACATCTTCACGTTCGCGGCCGGCGCCCACGGCGGGCAGGTGACCATCACCGACTTGCATCTCGGCTACCTTAACGATGCGATCGACCTGGACGCCCTGATTCCGCAGGTGGCGGGCAATTACCTCAGCAACCCGTTCGGCGCGCTCGGCTACCTCCGCGTGCAGCAGCAAGGCAACAGCACACAGTTGCAGTTCGACGCGGACGGCGCCGCCGGCAGCGCGGCGAGCTTTCGCACCATCCTCACCATCGACGCCGTGGTGCCCGCCCAGCTCACCGCCAGCCACATTGTGGGCGGCATGAATCCGGACGGCTCCGAGAACGGCATTGTCCTGACCGGCTTTCACTATGGCGAAACGCTCAACGGCGGGCGCAGCAACGATACGCTCGACGGCGGCTGGGGCGATGACAAGCTGTTTGGTTTCCAGGGTAACGATCTGCTCAAGGGCAATGAAGAAAACGACACGCTGTACGGCGGCGCGGGCGACGACCGCCTTGAAGGCGAGACCGGTGGCGACACGCTGTTCGGTGAGGATGGCGTCGACAGCCTGCTGGGCGGGGCGGGCAACGACAAGCTCGACGGCGGCGCAGGCAATGACGTGCTCGACGGCGGCAGCGCGAGCGATACGCTGCAGGGCGGACTGGGCGACGATGTGCTCGACGGCGGCTTCGATAATGATACGCTGGACGGCGGCGAGGGCGCCGACATCCTCAAGGCCGGCGATGGCGACGACCGCTACGATGGCGGCGCCGGCAACGATGAACTGAGCGGCGGCGAAGGCAACGACGTGCTGCGCGGCGGCGCCGGCGATGACACCCTGAACGGCGGCAATGGCGACGATGCGCTGCATGCTGATGCGGGCGACGACGTGCTCGACGGCGGCGCCGGCAACGACACCCTCGATGGCGGCAGCGGCAGCGTGCAACTGAACGGCGGCTATGGCAAGGACCTGCTGAAAGTCACGGGCAGCGGCAACAGCGGCCTGTTCGGCGGGCGCGGGGCCGACCTGATCGAGATCGCCGCAACGCAGCAAGCGGTGGCGGGGCGCGTGCTCGCGTCCGGCGGCGAGGATGCCGACACCATCGTCTTCACGCGCGGGGCGCTTGACAACACGGCGCTGACCGCCAGCGGCGGGGCCGGCATCGACACCTACCAGCTGCGCGGCGAAGGACGCCTGGGCAGCCTGACCGTGAAGGATTTCGCGGCCGGCGCCGGAGGCGACCGGATCGACCTGAGCGGCCTGGCCTTGCCTGCCGGGGTGCTCGAATTCGTGCAAAGCGGCAGCGCCACCCTGGTGCGCTTCGACGCCGACGGCGCGGCCGGCCCGCTGCTTGCCGCCACCCTGATGACCTTGCAAAACGTACTCGCCAGCAGCATGACGAGCGACAACGTGGTCGCGCTCGCCGGCGCGCCGGTGCAACTGGTGGGCGTGGCCGATGCGGCAGCGGCCGCGTTCATCCTCGGCTGACCGGGGCAAGCGCAGGACGATTGCCACGCACCCGTCGTGCGCACGGGCGTGGCAAGGCGCATCTCGACACTGGCCGGGGAACGGCGCATCATAGCGATCCGCGCCCGGCGCGACGCCCATCTTGCCTCGATTCAACCTTCTGCGAGGGATTGCCATGACCACATTTTTCATGCTGTCCGAGGCCGACGACGAGCTGTTACGTCCGGCAAATTTCCTGGCGACCGGCCTGACCTTGACCGGCACCGCCAATAATGACATCCTGCGCGGCGGCGCGCTCGACGACCTGATTTTCGGCCTGGGTGGCGCCGACCTGATTCGCGGCGCGGGCGGCAACGACTACATCGACGGCGGCGATGAGGACGGCCCGGGCGACCGCCTGTACGGCGGCGACGGCGCCGACAGCGTGTTCGGCGGCGCCGGCGACGACGTCATGTTCGGCGACGCCGGCAACGACGTGCTCGACGGCGAGGCCGGCAGCGACCAGATCGACGGCGGGGCCGGCGACGACCTGGTCAGCGGCGGCGACGGGCGCGACTTCCTGACCGACAATCTCGGCAGCAACATTCTTATCGGTGGCGCGGGCGACGACAGCCTGAGCGCCACCGGCGCCGGGGCCGACCGGCTTGAGGGCGGCGCCGGCAACGACGGGCTCGAAGGCGGCAACGGCAACGACAGCCTGTATGGCGGCGCCGGCCACGACTCGCTGACGGCCAGGGCGGCGCCGGGCAGCACGGCGTCCGGCGAGTGGCTGCTGTCCGGCGGCGACGGCGACGACACGCTGGGCTTTCATGCAACGGCGGCGCCGATCATGGTACACGCCAGCGGCGGCGCCGGCAGCGACGCGTTTGCGTTTTCCCAGGGCGTGCATGGCGAAACCATCATCATCGAGGGTTTCGTGGCCGGCCCCGGTGGCGACAAGCTCGCCATCGGCTCCCTGCAGCCCTACTACAACAGCAATCCCTTCGGCGCCCCCGGCTACGCGCGCCTGCTGCAGCAAGGCAGCGATACCCTGGTGCAGATCGACGCCGACGGCGCCCTTGGTGGCGCCGCCACATTCCGCACCGTGGCCACCTTGCCCGGCGTACGCGCGCAGGACGTCTTGCCGAACAACTTCGTCGAAGGCTATAACCAGGATGGCTCGCTCAACGGCATGCTGGTGCAGGCCGGCGGCGGCAGCGACTTTATCCTCGGCGGCGTGCTCAACGACACCCTCCACGGCGGGGCCGGCGACGATCACCTGCTCGGCTATTTTGGCGCCGACGTGTTGCGCGGCGAAGACGGGGTCGACGACCTGGACGGCTCTTACGGGAACGACCTGCTCGACGGCGGCGCCGGCGGCGATTACCTGACTGGCGCAGAAGGAAACGACACCTTGTACGGCGGCGCTGGCGACGACTTGCTGGCGGGCAAGGAAGGCGACGACTTGCTGTATGGCGGCGATGGCGACGACCAGCTGTTCGGCGAGGGCAACGATATGCTCAACGGCGGCAACGGCAACGACTCCATGTCCGCCTACTATGGCAGCTACGTGATCGACGGCGGGGCGGGGGACGACCTGATCAACACTGCCGCCATCGATGGCTTGCTCAATGGTGGGGGCGGCAACGACACCATCAAGTTGCAGACCGACGCCGACGTGGGCGCCTTCGGGGGCGCGGGCCGCGACCGGATCGAGATCACCGCCAACGATTACCTGGCGCAAGGGCGGGTGGTGGCCAGCGGCGGCGAGGGCGACGACGTCATCATCCTGACGCGCCAGACGCAAAATGCGAACCTGGTGACGGCCATCGGCGGGGGCGGCAGCGACCGCTTCGGCGTGGTGGGGAGCGTGGGCACGAGCATCTTCAGCGTGCGCGATTTTGCGGTGGGCGCGGGCGGCGACCGGATCGACGTGTCGGCCCTCCTGGGCGGCGCGGTGCCGCCGGGCGACCCGTTCGCCAGCGGCGTGCTGCGTTACCTGCAAAGCGGGAACGACACGCTGGTGCAGTTCGACGCCGACGGGGCAGCCGGTGCGCAGGCGGATTTTGTCACGATGATGAAGTTGCAGGGGGTGCTGGCGACGAGCTTGACGGCGGAGAACCTGATAACCGTCATGGAACCGCTTGTGGTCGGGGTTGCCGCTGCGGAGTGGGGCATGGGCTGAGGGCAAATTGCCCAAGGCCGGGGGTTTTCTGTATAATCGCGTTCTGCAGGAAGCGTGGCCGAGCGGTTGAAGGCACCAGTCTTGAAAACTGGCGACGGTGTGAGCCGTTCGTGAGTTCGAATCTCACCGCTTCCGCCATTTAATAGAAAAAGCCCCTATGATGGGGCTTTTTCCATAATTGCTACCCACACTTCTACCCACATCGCTAATTGTGGGTACGTGACCTTGCCGATGCGATGCGATGCATTGCTCTTGCCAGCCGGCGATTTCGCTTGAGTCCCAGACCACAGCGCGAGGCCCTAAACTAATCGGCTTCGGGAACGTTCCGGCGTAACTGTTCAGCCCCTATGAAGGGATATCAGAAACCTGAAAATTTTTCTTAAAAGACGTGCAAAAACGGTAACTGTTTAGCCTGAGCGAGCACGTGCCAGAGTTGTTCGTTTCTTGAAATCGGTC
>NZ_WHJF01000709.1:0-210 GCF_011682185.1 Massilia genomosp. 1 | reverse complement strand
AATCGGAATGTCGCGGGCGATAGCGTCCCTACCCAATTGAACGGGACAGTCAATGAAGCGGTTTGAAGGTTGAAGTTTGGCGGCGTGTGGTCGATTCTCGGCAGACCGGACGTGCCCCCGTCAGGACGAGTTTAGCGTCGTTGCCGGCCTCGACAGATACAGTCGTTCGGTCAGTGTCCGCAGCAGATGTTTGACCGGGCACGCGCTCGG
>NZ_WHJF01000708.1:0-210 GCF_011682185.1 Massilia genomosp. 1 | reverse complement strand
TCACTGTGACGTTGCGCAGCTCGCCAAGAACGTCCCGACTGTTGCGGTAACGCAGCCAGCCAAGTTTGGGCAGGAAGATGCGGCTGTTGGCCTCGTCAAGCTTGATCTGCTTCGGGTCCGGGTAGCGCAAAGTGTCGCCGCAACCCTTGCGCTTGAAGCTGGGGAAATCGGCCCGTTTCTCGAAGAAGTTCTTGTACGCCCTCTCCAAGT
>NZ_WHJF01000707.1:0-213 GCF_011682185.1 Massilia genomosp. 1 | reverse complement strand
ATGGTCATCGTCGAAGTCGCATCAACTGGTCGGCGCCGAGGGCGAGCAGCCCGAACATCAAATGGCTCATGACTTTGGCATGTCCTTTGACCATGATGTTGCGGCCACCAAACTCGTCCTTGAGGCGTGCGTTGGTCCGTTCGGCCACAGTGCGCTCACGGTAGCGAACTTCATCGGCAGGCTCGAAGTGTTCCTTCTCGCCGCCACGCGGAT
>NZ_WHJF01000706.1:0-213 GCF_011682185.1 Massilia genomosp. 1 | reverse complement strand
TCGGCGTGCTGATGGCCGATGGCAGCGAAAGCTACATCAACGGCTACGTCAACTCGTTCGGCTTCAGCCATTCGGATGGCGGCTTCGCCTTTTACCATGCCGAAATCGTGCCGTGGCTGACCTACCTCAAGCGCCGCGTCAACTCGCGCATCTTCCAGGACCTGAACGTGCTCGGCGTGCTCGACAAGATCTACAAGGGCGACCACGGCGGCC
>NZ_WHJF01000705.1:0-213 GCF_011682185.1 Massilia genomosp. 1 | reverse complement strand
CCTTGCGGCGCATTTGCGGATTTCCGCCGTTTGCAAAGCTGCCTTCGGAGGCGACGTTTTCGCGGGCTTTTGCGCAGTTCGCTGACGAGCGACTGGTTGAACGCGCCTACGAAGCCATGATCAAGGAGCACCTGGGTGACCAGTTGATCGGACATATCAGCCGCGACGGCACGGCCATTGCTGCCCGCGAGCGGCCTGCAGCGGCGGCCAGCG
>NZ_WHJF01000704.1:0-213 GCF_011682185.1 Massilia genomosp. 1 | reverse complement strand
CCTTGCGGCGCATTTGCGGATTTCCGCCGTTTGCAAAGCTGCCTTCGGAGGCGACGTTTTCGCGGGCTTTTGCGCAGTTCGCTGACGAGCGACTGGTTGAACGCGCCTACGAAGCCATGATCAAGGAACACCTGGGTGACCAGTTGATCGGACATATCAGCCGCGACGGCACGGCCATTGCTGCCCGCGAGCGGCCTGCAGCGGCGGCCAGCG
>NZ_WHJF01000703.1:0-214 GCF_011682185.1 Massilia genomosp. 1 | reverse complement strand
CGTGGCCGCAAGCCGGGCACGTCTGGCTGGTGTGCTGCGCTGGCACGGCCAGCAACATGCCGCCGTTCCACCCAAGCTTATAGCCAAGCTGGCGGCGAAACTCGCCCCATCCCTGATCGAGGATAGCCCGGTTCAGGCCCGACTTCTGGCTGACCTTCTTGCCCGGTTGTTCGACAGTACCTTTGGAAGACCTGGACATGTTCCGTACCTGCAA
>NZ_WHJF01000702.1:0-214 GCF_011682185.1 Massilia genomosp. 1 | reverse complement strand
TTGCAGGTACGGAACATGTCCAGGTCTTCCAAAGGTACTGTCGAACAACCGGGCAAGAAGGTCAGCCAGAAGTCGGGCCTGAACCGAGCTATCCTCGATCAGGGATGGGGCGAGTTTCGCCGCCAGCCTGGCTATAAGCTTGGGTGGAACGGCGGCATGTTGCTGGCCGTGCCAGCGCAGCACACCAGCCAGACGTGCCCGGCTTGCGGCCACG
>NZ_WHJF01000701.1:0-216 GCF_011682185.1 Massilia genomosp. 1 | reverse complement strand
ACGACCACTGCCGCGAACTGGGACACGTCCCCCTGATCGACCATAATCCGCGTGGCGGCGAGAAGGAACACTTCGAGCCTGCCGATGAGGTTCGCTACCGTGAGCGCACTGTGGCCGAACGGACCAACGCACGCCTCAAGGACGAGTTTGGTGGCCGCAACATCATGGTCAAGGGACATGCCAAAGTCATGAGCCATTTGATGTTCGGGCTGCTCG
>NZ_WHJF01000700.1:0-216 GCF_011682185.1 Massilia genomosp. 1 | reverse complement strand
ACGACCACTGCCGCGAACTGGGACACGTCCCCCTGATCGACCATAATCCGCGTGGCGGCGAGAAGGAACACTTCGAGCCTGCCGATGAGGTTCGCTACCGTGAGCGCACTGTGGCCGAACGGACCAATGCGCGCCTCAAGGACGAGTTTGGTGGCCGCAACATCATGGTCAAGGGACATGCCAAAGTCATGAGCCATTTGATGTTCGGGCTGCTCG
>NZ_WHJF01000006.1:0-120367 GCF_011682185.1 Massilia genomosp. 1 | reverse complement strand
CCGTTCTGAGTAACCTGAAAACCGCCACCGGCGGAACCTACCATGCTTTCAATTTCGATAAATATGGTTTTCTCTATTTGGCCGAGGCTCAGTATCGATTTAACCGGCGCTTCGATTTGTCGACCATTTTGACGCGCCTCTTGTACGCTGCTGTCGCCACGGGCAACCGAACCGAAGCGTGGTGTCGGTTAGCTGAAGATCAGCGCTAATCACCTTCTTGATTGACGTTGCAACGACGGTCGAAAAACCCGCCTTGCACGCTCATGATGGCGAATCTGGTGATCACGGCAAGGGTGGATTTGATCAGCCCCCCCTTTTCCTCAGCTCGAGAAGTTTCGGCTTGCCATGGGCATCCAGGCGAAGATTGAAACTGCGGTCGTCTTCGGTGTTTCCGCACCTCGAACGCTGCGGACTTTGCCGGCATCAATGCCGCTCTCGACAATGCCCAATGGGGCGCCGGCGTCACCGTGTGCATGTATACCAACGCATGGGGATACCCGGGATGGGAGTTGCACACCCGCAATGTCAGCCTTGACATGACCACGGGCGTCATTGCTGTTCTGGAGCCGTCGAGCAATGCCATGCTGCTGGGCGGCCTGACCCTGCTCGGCGGGGCCGCGTGGCGGCGCCGGGATAAAAGGAGGACTTGATGCTGTCGTGCTGCCGCACGGGTCGCGACGCCGGCCTGCCAGACATGCTGCGCATCCCGGAGCCAGCGCGCAACCGTATCAGGCAACAGCATATTCCCACCGGGCCGATCCGGTAAGATGTGGTCCGACAACTCACGCCCGACGTTCCCACCATGCCAACCCTGATCCTCACGCCCCGCTACACCGACGACGCCCAAGCCCTGTGGAAAGCCGCCGCCGGCCTCGGCTGGCAAGTCGAACGCCTGACCAGCTGGCGCGTGCCGTCCCCTTTGCAGGCATTGCCCGATCCGGTGCTGTACGGCGAAGCGCTGTTCGGCCCCACGCTGGCGGCGGAACTGGGCCTGGAGCTGCTCAACCCGGCCGAAGACTGGCTGGTGCGGCTGCCGATCGACTACCGCAAGCGCGCCATTTCCTTGTGTACGCTGGGCCAGGCGCGCCAGCTGGCGGCGCCAGCCTTCGTCAAGCCGCCCAACGACAAGAGTTTTCCGGCCGCCGTCTACCGCGGCGCCGACCTGCCCCCGGAGTATGAGGAGGACATGCCGGTGCTGGTGTCCGAGGTCGTTACCTGGGAAAAGGAATTTCGCTGCTTCATCCTCGATCGCACCCTGCGCACCTGGTCGGTCTATTCGCGCGCGGGCCACTTGCAGCGTGACGCCGGTTTCCACAGCACCCTTGAGGAAGATGCGCAAGTTCAAGAGTTCATCGCGCGCCTGCTGGCCGACCCGGCCGTCGACCTGCCGGCCGCCACCGTGGTCGACATCGGCACCATCGCCGGCCTGGGCTGGGCCTGCGTGGAGCAAAATGCGGCCTGGGGCGCGGGCATCTATGGCTGCGACCCCGGCCAGGTGCTGGCCGTGTTGCAGCGTGCCTCGATCCGGACGAGCGCCATCAAAAACATGTGAAGTGTCGCGAATCAAAGACGTTCCGCACTGGCCTTTGATGCCGCGCAAAGTCGGTGCACTTGATGCAAGGCGCGTGAAAGGTGATGCCTATACTTCTAACAGCAGCCAGCCTCAGCATTAGCGCCGAGGCCGTGCTGTCGGGGAAATGCGCCGCATTTTCGAGGGGACAATCACACATTACACAGGAGCGTCACATCATGGATACCAACGCCGTCGATCTGCGTACCACCCTGGCCACACAAGCCATCGACCGGGCCGTCAGCGTTTCGCTGCCGAGCCAGGTATATTTCGACCTGGACCAGTTCCAGCGCGTCCAGAAAGAGCTGCTCGGCCAACTCGGCTGCCCGGCCTGCACCTCGGGCTTCGATATCGGCTACGATATCCAGCGCCGTTTCATCGTCGACGCCAACCTGGCGCTGCAAGCGACCGGGCTGGCGCAAAACCAGCTCTCGCCCTGACATGCGCAACCTGCCCGAAACCGGCGTCGGCATGGTTTGCCTGCCCGGCCTCGAAGCGTTCATCGAGACCGCGCACGAGCTGATCGACGTCATCGAAATCGAGCCCCAGCCGCTATGGTTCAAGTCGGCGGCCGCCGGAGTGCCGTACGCGGTCAATGCCGATGTGCTGGCGCAGCTGTGCGCCGATCCGCATCCGAAACTGGTGCATGGCGTCGGCTTTCCGCTCGGCGGCAGCGTGCCGCCCGAGCCAGACCAGGTGGCGCTGTTTGTCGATGTGGTCAAGGCGCTGGACGCGTCCTGGGCCAGCGAACACCTGAGTTTTTCGCGGGTCGACGGCGCCGGCGGCGTTTTCAATACCGGCTTTTTGCTTCCTCCCGTGCAAAGCGCGCAAACGGTGGCGCTGGCAGCGGCCAATATTCGCGCCCTGAGCGCGCAATTGCCGGTCCCGTTTGCGTTCGAAACCGGCGTCAATTACCTGCGCCCGGTGCATGGCGAAATGTCGGACGGCGCCTTTTTCGGCGCGATCGCCGAAGATGCCGATTGCGCCATCCTGCTCGACCTGCATAACCTGTGGTGCAACGAAAAGAATGGCCGCCAGGGCGTGCTGGCGGCGCTCGATGAAATGCCCTTGGAGCGCGTGTGCGAAGTCCATCTGGCCGGCGGCGACCATCTCGACGGATATTATCTCGACGCCCACTCCGGCCTGGTGCCGCCCAAGCTGATGCAGCTGGCGCACACGGTGCTGCCACGGCTGCCGAACCTGAAGGCCCTCATTTTCGAGATCGTGCCCTCCTATATGCCGGCGCGCGCCATCGCCGAGCGCGAGCTGCGCGCGCAGTTGCTCGACTTGCGCCAGCTGTGGGACGAGCGCAGCAAGCGCCTTCAAGTCGCTTGCGGCGCGCCGCGCGCCAAGGCCCGCAAGATCACGGCGGCCGACAGCGCCTTGCCCTCGCCGACCGAGTGGGAGCGCGCCCTGGCCGGGCGTGTGCTCGAATCGGATGCGGATGCGCCCTTCGCGCAAGTGTTCGACGCCGACAATGGCGTGGCCGTCCTGCGCCAGCTGGTGGCGGCGGTGCGCAGCGGGACCATCGTCGATTCGATGACGCTCAGTTACCGCCTCATTGTGCTCAGTCTCGGCGAGCCCGCGTTTCTGGCGCTGCTGCGGGCGTTCTGGAAAACCCGCCCGCCCGAACCGTTTGCCACCGAAGAAGCGCTCAATTTCGCCGAGTTCCTGCGCACCCAGGCGCTCGCCATTCCGCATCTGGACGAGGTGCTGGCGTTCGAACTGGCGTCGCACCAGGTGCGCATGTACGCGCAGCACAAGACCGTGCGCTTTACCTGCTCGCCGCTGCCGCTGCTGATGGCCTTGCGCCAGGCGCGCATGCCCGATTTTGCCGACCAGGGCGATTTTGCGCTGACCATCGAGCCTTGACGGCGCGCTCATCAAAACAATGCTTGAACCCTGATCCCCGATATCTTACGATGCCGGGAGTGTCGATCATTAAAAGGTTCCAATGCAATCGAAGCGCGTGCCGGCGTCCAGGCCGACGATATTGTCGGCCCTGCCCATCCCTGCCCTCCTGATATCGCTATGCTTGTCCGGATGCGCTTCTTCCAACCGGATCGATCTGGCGTCGCTGAACGTGCGCGACACCTTGCAGGTTCTCGCCGAACAGCACCATGTGTGCGGTGTGGCCGTGGCGGTCATCAGGCAAGGCCAGCTTGCGTCGATCGATGCGGCGAGCGGCTGCACGCCGGCGCTGCAAGTCAATGCCGACAGCGTTTTTCAGGCGGCCTCGCTCAGTAAACCGGTGTTCGCGTATGCGGTACTGAAGCTGGCGGCGCAAGGAAGACTGGAACTCGACGCGCCGCTCACGAGGTATTTGCCGCAAGCTTACCGGCACCAGTTCGATCCGCTGAAAGCGCAGCCGTCCGAACTGGTGACCGACCCGCGACTTGCCGCCATTACCGCGCGCATGGTGCTGAACCACACCTCGGGATTGCCGAACTGGGCGTCCGGGCCGTTGCGTTTCGAGGCCGTTCCCGGAACCGCATGGCAGTATTCGGGCGAAGGCTACGTGCTCTTGCAGCGCGCGGTGGAGGCCATCACCGGCCAGCGGCTCGACCGATTCATGCGCGCCCAGGTATTCACGCCCTTGGGCATGACCCATAGCGACTATGCATGGAGCGAACGCATCGCCCCGAACCTGATGCCGGGAACCAAGGCAAATGGCGCACCGAGGGCGGGCATGGCGCTCAATGAGCCGAACGCCGCTTTTTCTCTCCACACCTCGGCGGCCGATTATGGCAAATTCCTGGTCGCGCTGCTCGGCGATGACGAGATCCTGGCGCAGTTGAGCGCATCGCCAGTGCCGGTCGACGCGGGCCTGGGCCTGAGTTGGGGCTTGGGATGGGGAATCGAGCGCGACCGGGACGCCTCGTATATTTGGCATTGGGGAAACAATACCGGCTACCGCGCCTTCGTGATGGCCTCCGCCCGGACCGGAGACGGTTTTGTGATGCTGACCAACAGTGAAAATGGCCTGGAACTGGCGCAACCACTGGCACAAAAAATCGTGCCGGGCGAGCACAAGCTGTTCCGCTCACCGATCCTGGGAACGGATATGTTGAACATGCTCTGCAACACCCTGCATATCTGCCTGTAGCGTTCAGCGCGGCTGGCGGCGCACCAGTTCGATCTCGAACAGCTTGGGCCACAATTTGCCGGTGACGAACAGGCGCTTCTTCTTGCCGTCGTAGGCAATGCCGTTCAGCACATCGGCCGTCCCGCTCGCGCGGCTCTTTTCATCGAGCAGGCCGGCCAGGTCGATCCAGCCGACCACCTTGCCGCTGGCCGGGTCGATCCGCGCGATCACGTCCGATCCCCACACATTGGCATACAGTTCGCCGTCGACCCACTCCATCTCGTTGAGGCGGTCGATCGGCTTGCCCTCGGCGGTGACCTGGATGCGCCGCACTTCGGCCAGGGTCTTGGGATTGAGCACGCGAATGACGGCGCTGCCGTCGCTCATGAACACATCGCTGCCGTTATTGGCCAGGCCCCAGCCTTCGCCGGGATACGAAAAGGTCTGCTTCATCTTCAGCGTGGCCTTGTCGAACACAAAGCCGACGTGCGAAGTCCACGTCAGCCCGACGATGGTGTTGCCGACATCGGTGATGCCTTCGCCGAAGTAGTCGGAGGCGATGTCGGTCTTCATCAGCACCTTGCCGGTCTTCAGGTCGGTCTTGCGGACCGAGGACTTGCCGTTCAGCCCTGTGCTTTCGTACAAAATGCCATCGGTATAAAACAGGCCCTGGGTAAATGCGTCCGGATCGTGCGGGTACGTATTTTTGACCAGGAAGCCGTACACGGGAATGGCCGCCTGCGCGGCAGCGGCGGCGCCGCCGGCCAGCAGCGCAGCGGCGGCCAACAGGATCAATCTCTTCAAATAACACCTCGGGTCGGAGCGATGAAACGGGCGTCATGCCGTTTCTCAAGGCATGAATACTAATACAATTGGGCAGGAACGGCGTCGCAAGCGCGGGCGCTGCCGAAAAATTAATCACTCACCATGGGAGTCCTGCTTGAATATTCGCGATGCCGCAGCCGGCGATGCCGCCGAAATTGTTTCGATCTATAACCACTTCATCCTTACCACCAGCGTGTCATTTGAAGAAGAAAGCGTCAGCGAGCAGGCCATGGCCAGCCGCATCGCCGACATCCAGGGCGGCGCGCTGCCGTTCCTGGTGCTCACCGATGGCGACACCATCACCGGCTATGCCTACGCCACCAGATGGCGCGTGCGCCACGCCTACCGCTTCGCCGCCGAAACCTCGATCTACCTGCTGCCCGGCCACGGCGGCAAAGGCCACGGGGCGGCGCTGTACACCGCCTTGCTGGCGCGCCTGGCCGAGGCCGGCATTCACATGGCCATTGGCGGCATCGCGCTGCCCAATCCGGCAAGCGTGGCCTTGCACGAGAAATTCGGTTTCAACAAAGTCGCCCACTTCAGCGAGGTCGGCTTCAAGTTCGGGCGCTGGATCGACGTCGGGTATTGGGAGCTGAAACTCGAAGGCGCTTGAAAAGCCACCCGCAATCTATCAGTGGCGGTTTCTCTTGGGAATGATAGTATGCAAAATTGCCTAGTTTGCAAGCCAAGGAAAAATTGATGGAAGTATTTCTATTGTTGCTGGTGGTGGCGTCGTACGCGCACTTCCTCAGTGTGAGCAAGGATGCCCGACGGCGCACCGATGCCCTGGAAAAGATGCTGGCGAAACTGAAAGCGGAAGTTGTGGCGCTCAGGGACGAAACTGGGCGGCGCACCGTCGCCGATTCGGCGGCGGCGGCCGCCGCGGCGGTGCAGGGCGCGCTGGCGCGCAACGAGGCCGCCAGGGCGGCCAGGACGGCGGCCAGGACGGCGCGCATGCAGCCGGATATCGACACTACCGCCACTGCCGCGAGAGCTGTGGACGTTGCGCGCCAGCCAGCACCGCAGGCAAGGCCGCAGCCGATTGCGCCGGCAGCGCCAACGGCGCCGAAGGCGCCACCCGTCCTCCGGGCTGCCGCCCCCGTTCCTGTCGCCCCAGCACCTGCGGCGCCGGCTCCCGTGCCGACCACAGCCGTCGCGCCCGCCCCTGCGCCGCAGCGCGCCGCAGCGTATGCGCCGCGCGGCGATACCACCCCGGCCTGGGTCACGGCGGCAAAACACTGGATGTTTAGCGGTAACCTGGTCGCCAAGCTCGGCCTGCTGATCCTGTTCATCGGCGTCAGCTTCCTGCTCAAGTACGCGGTCGAACGCAACATTGTGCCGATCGAGCTGCGCCTGGCCGGCATCGTCATCGCCGATATCGCCCTGCTGGTCTGGGGCTGGCGCATCCGCGAGAGCCGGCGCGGCATCAGCCTGCCGGTGCAAGGCGCGGCGCTCGGCATCCTGATGCTGGTCACCTTCGGCGCCTTCCGCATGTACCAGCTGATCCCGAGCGGCCTGGCGTTCGGCATGCTGTTCGCGCTGACCTTCTTCACCTGCCTGCTGGCGGTGCTGCAAAACGCCTTCTGGCTGGCCGTGTTCGGCATTACCGGCGGTTTCCTGGCGCCGATCATGACGTCCACCGGCCAAGGCAGCCATATCGGGCTGTTCTCCTACTACGCCTTGTTAAACGCCGGCATCCTCGGCATCGCGCTCAAGCGCGCCTGGCGCACGCTCAACCTGATCGGCTTCGCATTCACCTTCGTCATCGGCACCGCATGGGGCGTGTTGCGCTACGTACCCGAGAACTACCTGTCCACCCAGCTGTTCCTGATCGTCTTCGTGCTGTTCTACGTCGCCATCGCGATTGCTTACGCGAAGCGCCAGGCGCCCGCGCTGAAGAACTATGTCGACGCCACCCTGGTGTTCGGCGTGCCGCTGGTGGCCTTCGGCCTGCAGTACGGTCTGCTCAAGGACACCCGCTTCGGCGTGGCCTTCTCGGCGCTCGGCCTGGGCCTGTTCTACACCACGGTGGCGCTGCTCATGTGGCGGCGCGGCGCGCACAACTTCCGGCTGCTGGTTGAATCGTTCCTGGCCATGGGCCTGGTGTTCGGCACACTGGCCCTGCCGTTCGCGCTGGACGGCCGCTGGACCTCGGCCGCCTGGGCGCTGGAAGGCGCCGGCGTGGTCTGGGTCGGCTTGCGCCAGCGCCAGGCGCTCACCTGCGCCTTCGGCTTGCTGGTGCAAGCCGGCGCGTGGATCTCCTTCCTGGCGGCGATCGCCGGCATCGGCGGCGGCGCCGACGCGGCCAATGCCAACCTGTGGCTCGGCTTCCTGCTGTTGACCGGCACCGCCTTCCTGATGGCCACCAACTTCCGCGCGCGCGAAGCCGAGCTGCCGTCGCCGTTGCCGGGCTGGCTGGGCGGCGCCTTCCTGACGGTGGCGGCGATCTGGCTGGTCGCCGGCGCCTGGACCGAAGCCATCCTGCGCAGCAGTGGCGGGGTCCAGGCCACCCTGATGGCGGCCAGTGCCCTGGTGGCCTCGATGATCCTGGCCTTGATCGCCAGGCGCATGCAGTGGCCGCTGGCGCGCGCGCTGGCCCTGGCCGTGCAGGTGGTGGCCGGCGCGGTCCTCGCGCTGCTGGTCTGCGCCATGCTGCTGTTCGCGTTCGACGCCGACGTCCAGCTGTTCCAGACCCCGTTCCTGGCCGCGCTGCTGATCTTTGCCGGCGCCATCTTCAGTAGCTGGGCCATGCAACGCGGACCGCAGCCGCAACAGCCAACACTGTCGAACATCATGCTGCTCTGGTCGGCTGCGTGGTGGTTCGTTCCGGTCCTGATGCTGTTCTGCGTGTGGCTGACCCGCCACTATCAGTTGGTTGCGGGCGGCTATTCGCACGACTCTGCCTCCTTGTACGCCTATGGCGTGGCGCTGGCGCTGTCGGCGCTCGCGTTCGCGGCGGCGGCAAAGCGCCTGGCCTGGCCGGCGCTGCGCTGGTTCAGCGGCGCGGCCTGGGCCGGCCTGGTGGTGGCCACCGCTTGGACCCTGTCGGTGCTGTACGGCGGCGACACGGTGGCGCTCGAAGCGGGCGTGGCGCTGGCCTGCCTGTGGCTGACCTCGGAGTACATGCTCAAGCGCTGGCCGGCCAACGGCTGGGCCGTGGCCGCGCCCTGGCTGGCGCTGCTGCACACGGTGCGCACCGCCGGTCCGTGGCTGATGATCTGGCCGCTCGCCTCGATCGCGGTATCGCGCTGGCTGTTCGGCGTCGATAACGCCGATGCGGTGCTGCTGAGCCAGGCTGGCTGGCAAACCAGCGGCAGCTGGGCGCGCTTCATCCCGGCCTGGCTGATGATGCTCGCCATCGTCTGGCTGATCGGCCGCGCGCGCGCCGACAAGTGGCCAGCGGCGCCGGTCGCCGGCTGGCACCGCAGCACCCTGATCCCGCTGGCGACCGGCTGGTCGCTGATGCTGGCAGCCGTCTGGAACCTGACCCAGGATGGCGCCATGGCGCCCCTGCCCTACCTGCCGGTTCTCAATCCGCTCGACCTGACCACCGGCTTCGCGGTGGTGCTGGCGGTGGCCTGCTACCGCATGCGCCTGCATGATGCACGCAGCGACGACGATCGCGCGCTGCTGGCGCGCGTGCCCGCGGTGCTGGCCTGGGCCGGCTACGCCTGGTTCAACCTGATGCTGTTGCGCACGGCGGCGCATTATCTGCACATCCCGTACAGCGGAACCCAGTTGTACGACTCGCAGTTCATCCAGGCCATGCTGTCGCTGGTGTGGAGCATTTCGGCCCTGCTGCTGATGTGGCGCGCGGCCAAGCACGCCTCGCGCAAGCAGTGGGTGATCGGCGCGGTGCTGCTTGGCCTGGTAGTCGGCAAGCTGTTCCTGGTCGACCTGTCGAACGTTGGCGGAGTGGCGCGCATCGTCAGCTTTGTCGGGGTCGGCCTGCTGATGGTCATGATCGGCTATATTGCACCGTTCCCAACGCAACAAGAAAGTGCGCCGGAAGCGCCGGCGCCATGAACCAAGGACCCACGTTGATGTCAAATATTCCCAAGGCTTCGCTGGTGCTGGCGGCGCTGGCCGCGGCAAGCTCTCCCCTGGCGCTGGCCGAGGCCCCGCTCAGCGACCTGGCGGGCGACTACCGCCACGCCTTGCCGCTGACCGTCAGCGGCAAGGAATCGGTGGTCCAGCTGCGCCTGCCCAAGGACGTGTACCTGCACGCCCGCACGGCGGACTTGCGCGACCTGCGCCTGTTCGATGCGCAGGGCAACAAGCTGGCGTTCAGCTTGCAGGAACCGATGCCGCGCGCCGAGCGCTCGCGGCGCGACCTGCCGGTGCGCCTGTTCGGCGTGCAAACGGCGCGCCCGGCCGGCTCCCTTGCCGACACCGACATCGAAGTGCAGCGCTCCGGCGACGGCACGGTGCTGTCGGTCAGCGCGCGCACGCGGCCGGCGACGGGCGCGGCCGATGGCGGCATGGACACGCTTGTGCTCGACCTGGGCGCCAGCGCCGCGAGCGCCACCATCGATGCGCTGCGCTTCACCCTGCCCGCCGGCGTGAGCGGCTACAACGCGCGCGTCGTGCTGGAAGTGAGCGACGATCTGAAACACTGGGATACGGCCGGCGAGACCGACCTGTCCTGGCTGGTCAACGAGCGCAACGAAACCCTGGCCAGCGACCGCATGGACTTCGAAGCGCGCGCCTTCCGTTATGCGCGCCTGAGCTGGCGCCAGGGCAAGCCGCTGCGGTTCGCCGGCATTACCGCCGAATCGCCGCTGGACACGGCGCTGGCGCCGCAGGTGGAACGCCTGCTGATCCAGCCCAAGCCGGGGCGCTTTGCCAACGACCATGTGTATCCGGCCTCGGTGGCCATTCCGGTGCAGCGCATCGGGGTCGACCTGGGCGAGCAAAACGTGGTCATGCCGGCCCAGCTCGGCCATTATGTGGAATTGCCCGACCGCGAGGGCGGCAAGACCAGCACCTGGCACTTCGAACCGCTGGCGGCGGCCACCTTCTACCAGTTGACCCAGGGCGGCAAGCGGCGCGCCTCGGGCGACATCGGCATCACGCCGGCGCACCAGACCGAGTGGGTGCTGCGCACGGAAAACGCCGGGGCGACGGCGCCGGCCCTGCGCCTGGCCTGGACTCCATCGACAGTGGTATTTCTCGCCAACGGCAAGCCGCCCTACCGGCTGGCCTTCGGGCGCGCCGACGCCAAACCGGGCGCCAGTGCGCTGGCGCAGGTCGCGCCCGGTTTTACTGCCGCCGAAATTGCCGCCCTCGAAAGCGCGGTGGCCGGGCCGCTGCAAACGTCCACGGCTGCTCTGACCGAAGGTCCCGGCGCGGCCGGCAAGGCGGCCGACGCCGCGCGCATGCGCATGTTCGCCCTGTGGGGCGCGCTGCTGGCGGGCGTGGGCGTACTGAGCTTGATGGCGTGGCGCCTGATCAAGCAGATGAAATAGCCAGTCCGGCGCCGGGCATCAGGTGAACAAGAGCGAGACGCAATGCAGCGCCAGCCCCACCAGCCCGCCGACGATGGTGCCGTTGATGCGGATATATTGCAGGTCGCGCCCCACGTGCAGCTCGAATTTGCGCGCGATGGTGTCGGCATCCCAGCTGCGGATCACGCGCCGCACCAGGGCGATGATCAGTTCGCGCCTGGACACGATGGTCTGGGCCGCGAAGGTGCGCAGCCAGTCGTTGATGCGCTGCTGGATCGCCGGATTGCGCTCGAGCGCGCGGCTGAACGCCTGCAAGGCCGATTGCAGGTGCGCCGACAGTTTCGAGTTATCCGATCCGGCATCGGCCAGCAAGCGGTCGCGCACGTCTTCCCACACCTGGCCCACATAGGTGCGGAACAGTGGATGGTTCAGGCTGCTCTCTAACAGTCCGCGCAATTTTTCTTCGTATTCCGGCGAGTGCGCCAGGTTCTCGATCAGCTCTTCGGTGGCGGCCTGGAAGCGCACCCGCCATTCGCTGTCTTCGCCCTGGATCTCTGCCAGCGTATTTTGCACCCCTTCCATCAGGCGCTCATAGAATTTTTCATCGATGGCGCGCGGCAACCAGCGCGGGCTGTGCTCGTGTACTTTCTGGCGGATGTAGGGGCGATGCGCCTCGAGCGCGCCTGAAACGAGCCCGAGCAGGCGTTCGAGCAGCACATGATGCTGGCGCCCCGCCACCAGCACCGACAACACTTGCGACAGGATCGGCGCCAGCTTGACGTCCTGCAGCGCGCCGGACAGCGCCTCGCGCAGGAAAGCGGCGGCATCCTTGTCGTCGATCATGCGCAGCAACACCGGCACCGCGCTGACGGCCTGGTCGGCCACGGCGCGGCTGTTGGCGCCCTGCGCCAGCCAGTGCGCGGCCGAGCCGGCGAAGTCGATGCGCACCAGTTCGGCATGCACCACATCGTAGCTCATGAAATTTGTTTCGAGAAAATTGCCCAGGTTTTCGCCGATTTTTTCCTTATTCGTGGGAATGATGGCGGTATGCGGGATGGGCAAGCCCAGCGGATGGCGGAACAAGGCGGTCACGGCGAACCAGTCGGCGATCGCGCCGACCATCGCCGCCTCCGCGAACGCGGCCACGAAGGCAAACGCCGCATGGCGCGGCTCGAGCAAGCGCGCGGCCACGAACACCAGCGCCATCGCCACCAGCAAGCCGGTGGCGATCCGACGCATGCGCGTCAGCCCTGCCTGCTGTTCGCTTTCGCGCACGGAGCGAGGCGTAATCAGAGCTTGATCGTGCCGTGTTCGCCCGGATCGACGTCGGGGGTGGTGCCGGTCAGGACGGCCTTGGCCATGTCGAACAGGCCGACCACCTTGCCGCCGGTCGAATCCCAGTACTCGGCGCTGCTCGAGACCACGCGCACCAGCACCACATGCGCATCATCCGGGCCGTGCGGGTACCAGGCCTGGACAGCGGGGTTCCACATGGCCTTGATCCTGGCGCGGTCGACGATGCGCTCGGCGCGGCCGCTGACCGACACATAAGTATGGTCTTCCGGCTCGGCGAAGCTGACGTTCACGTCGGGGTGGGCGACGATGTCTTCCCACAGTTCGCTATCGGTCGAGGTGTAGAACCACAGCTTGCCTTCATTGTCGGTTTCCTGGTTGGTCATTGGACGGCTGACGAGGCGGCCCTGGGCGTTGACGGTCGTGAACATGGCGAAGCGAATCGACTTGATCTTGGACTTCAACTCAGCCACTTGATCGGAATGGTTATATGCTGACATGGGCTTTTCCTTCACACAGTTCTAGGTTATAAAGAAACTGTATCGTAATCGCAATGGTCGAGCGCTTCTGTGCGCAAGCGAACTTATTGCGCAGCATGGCCGGATGAGCCGGGTCGTGCATACCGGTCACCGGGTTTTCAGCCCCCCTTCACTACATCAGCTCGTAAAACTCCCCATTGGTTCAATGGCGCACATTGATGTGTATCAGTTTGCGCATTGAGCCCGCGCTGATACTGAAAGAAGACCAACCAGGAGCCAACGTGAGTATTCCCGGCGACGAGCAAGCGACCATCCTGCACGACCCGCACGCCTCTTTCATCGAGAGCCTGGGGGTGTTCACGCGCCAGCACCGGGCCGGCCACTGGTCGGGCAGCTTCGCGCAGTTCATGGAACAGGTGCTGTCGCGCACGCCGCAGCAGGTCGCGCGCAGTTCGCACCAATATATATGGGACATGATCCGCGCCACCTGCACCGAGGGTGGCGACGGCCACTTCCGCTGCCGCCTGTTCGGGGAAGACCTGTTCGGCATCGACGACGCCATCGACCGCGTGGTCGACTACTTCAAGGCGGCCGCCGCCGGCTCCGAGATCGGGCGGCGCCTGTTGCTGCTGCTCGGGCCGCCCTCGGGCGGCAAGTCGACCCTGGTCATCCTGCTCAAGCGCGGGCTGGAAGAATACAGCTACACCGACGACGGCGCGCTGTATGCCATCGGCGGCTGCCCGGTGCGCGAGTCGCCCCTGCACCTGATTCCGCACACCCTGCGCGCCACTTGCCGCAACACCTATGGCATCGATATCAGCGGCGACATCTGTCCGCATTGCCGCGCCCGTCTTGAAGACCAGTACGCGGGCGACTTCATGCAGATGCCGGTCGAGCGCTTCTTCGTGTCCGAAGCGGGGCGCAGCGCGATCGGCACCTACGCCCCGCACGACCCCGCCACGGCCGACCTGGCCGACCTGGTCGGCTCGGTCGACCTGTCCAAGGTGGCGCAATACGGCGACGAGGGCGATCCGCGCGCGTGGTCGTGGTCGGGCGCGGTGTACGCGGCCAGCCGGGGCGTGCTGGAGATGATCGAAATCCTCAAGGTCAAGCGCGAATTCCTGTACCTGCTGCTCACGCTCACGCAAGAAAAAAACGTCAAGGTGTCGCGCTTTCCACTGATCTACCTGGACGAAACGATCCTGGCCCACACCAACCTGGCCGAGTTCCGCCGCTTCCTGCAAGAAAGCGAGAACGAGGCGCTGCTCGACCGCATGGTGATCATCCAGGTGCCGTACACGCTCAACTACAAGGAGGAGGCGCGCATCTACAAAAAGCTCATTTCGTCGGCCGCGCCGGCGTTTCGCGACGTGCATCTCGACCCGCACGTGCTGCACGCGGCGGCCGTGTTCGCGATCCTGAGCCGCATCCAGGACAGCGACGACAAGGAGGTCGAACTGGTCAAGAAGGTGCGCATTCACGCCAACGAAGAAGTCGACGGCATGAACCGCGCCGACGTGCGGCGCATCAAAGAAAAAGACAAGGCGCCCGACGAAGGCCTGGCTGGCGTGTCGCCACGGTTTGTGATCAATGCCTTGTCGAACGCCATCATCAGCTCCAACCGCAAGAGCCTGTCCACCATGGACGTGCTGCTGGCCCTGAAAGACGGAATCGAGAGCGACGCCCGCATCGACCCCAAGAAAAAGCGCAAATGGGTCGATTACCTGGTGCTGACGCGCAAGGATTTCTACAACCGCTGGGTCAAGGAAGACGTCCACAAGGCCTTGTTCGTGTCTTTCGAACAAGAAGCCCAGGACTTGCTCAACAAATACCTGGACGAGGTCGAAGCCATGCTCGACAACCGCCAGATCAAGGATCCCATCACCAACGAAGAACGGCGGCCCGACGAACGGTTTTTGCGCGCGGTGGAAGAAAAGATCCATGTTTCGGAGTCGGGCAAGCAATCGTTCCGCCAGGAAGTGGTGCGCAAGGCGATGGGCGCCTACAAGCGCGGCGCCAGGTTCGGCCTCGACAGCCATCTCCAGCTCAACGACGCGGTACAGCATTACCTGTTCGAACAGCGGCGCGATGTGCTGCGCCTGGTCAGCTCGGCCAAGCGGCCGGACGACGAAATCCGCACCAAGATTTCCGCCGTCGAGAAACGGCTGGTCGACGAATACGGCTACGACAGCCACAGCGCGCGCGAAGCGCTGAACTATGTCACCACCTTGCTGGCCCAGGAATAGCCCGGAGAAACGGCGTGAGCACTTCCATCGACACGGCATGGTACGAGCTGTTCTCGCGCGGGGCGCGCGACTGGCTGCGCCACAACGACAAGGTGCGCGAGGCCGTGCAACACCACCTGCCCGAGCTCATTGCCGGTCCCGACCTGATCACCGGCCCGCAAGAGCGCACCGTACACGTGCCCGTGCGCATGCTCGAACACGCCCGTTTTCGCCTGGCCGACGCCCGCAGCGCGACCGGCGCCGGCCAGGGCGCCGGTAAACCGGGCGATGTGCTGCTGCCCGGCACGCCGGAGCAAGACAGTGGCGCCCTCCAGGACGGTGGCGGCAACGACGATGGCAACGTGACCTTGCTGCTCGAACTGTCGATCGACGAGGTCATGGACTGGGTGTGGGAAGAACTCAAGCTGCCCGAGCTCACCCCGAAGAACAGCGCCCGCATCGACGAGGTGGAACTGGTGCGCGAAGGCTGGGACAAGCGCGGCGCCCGCTCGCGCCTGGACCGGCGCCGCACGGTCAAGGAGGCGATCAAGCGGCGCGCCGTGCAGGCCGACGCCGTGCCATTCACCAACGACGACCTGCGCTTCCGGCAACTGGTGTCGCGCCCGCGCCCGAGCACCAGCGCGACCATATTGTTCGTGCTCGACGTGTCGGCCAGCATGAGCCGGATCGAACGCAAGCTGGCCAAGTCCTTCTTTTTCTTCGCACTGCAAGGCATCCGGCGCCAGTACGCCAGGGTGGAGACGCGCTTTATCGCCCACACCACCCACGCCTGGGAGTTCTCGGAGCGCGAGTTTTTCCAGGTGTCGGGCATGGGCGGCACCATCGCCTCGAGCGCATTCCGGCTGGTGCTCGACCTGATTCGTACCGAGCTCGACCCTGCGCAACACAATCTGTACATGTTTTACGCGTCGGACGGCGAAAATTTTTCCGAAGACCGCGCCGCCGCCAGCGCGGCGCTGACCGAACTGGGCAAACTGTTGAATTACACCGGCTATATCGAAACCCTGCCCGGCGTGCCGCGCGCGCTGGAGACCGAAACGCGGCGCCTGTGCAACGAGCTGGAGCGGCGTGGCGTCCGCATCGGCAGCACGGTGCTGCGTACGCCGGACGATGTCTGGAGCGCGCTGCGCAAGTTCTTCACCAGCGAAGGCGCCCAGGCGTCGGCGAAGGCGGCCCGATGAACACCTCGGCTGCCGTCCTGGCCGACTACACGGCCCGCCTGGAAGCGCTGGCGCTCGACCTGGGCATGGATTTCTATCCGGTCAACTTCGACCTCGTCCCAAGCAACTTCATGGTCGAGATCGCCGTGTACGGATTGCCGGTGCGCATGCGGCACTGGTCCTTCGGCGTGCGCTACATCCACCAACTGGTGCGCCAGCACATGGGACACTCGAAGATATTCGAAGTCATGTTCCCGGGCGACCCCTGCCACGCCTTCATGCTTGAGAAAAATTCGCTGGCGGAAAACACCCTGGTGACCGCCCACGTGCTCGGCCACGCCGATTTTGCCAAGAACAATCAGTTGTTTTCACGCTTCATGGCCATGGCTGGCAGCCATATCCTGCAACAGAGCGCCGCCCGCGCGCACCGGCTCGAACGCGCGCTGGCCGCGCACGGGCGGGCGCGGGTCGAAGCGGTGCTCGACGCCGCGCTGGCGCTCGAAACGCATATCGACATCAACCAGCCGCTGCACCGGCCACGCTATCCCGCATTCCTGGCGCCGCGCGCCGGCCCCGCCGCCAATCAGTTCCACGACCGTTTCGCGCGCCTGCCCGGCGAGCACGCCGAGCCGCCGCGCGACGATACGCCGCAACGCGCGCCGCTGCCACCCCAGCCCGAATACGACCTGCTGTGGTTCATCGCCCAGTACGCGCCCGACCTGGAAGACTGGGAGCGCGACATCTTCCTGGCCGTGCGCGAAGAAGCCTACTATTTTCATCCCATCCACGCCTGCCAGATCATGAACGAAGGCTGGGCCTCGTACTGGCATGCGCGCCTGCTGCGCGAAGCCACATTTTTGCCGCATGAGCTGTATCTTTCGGCGGTCAAGTCGCATTCCGACGTGGTGCGCCCGTTTGCCAGCGGCCAGCAACTGGCCCTGTCGCTCAACCCCTACCACCTCGGCTTTTCGCTATGGGAACACCTCATCGACAAACACGGGCTGGAGCGGGCACGCCAGATCTGCCGCGAAGAAGACGATTTCGGCTTCGTGCGCAACTACCTGGACCAGGAACTGGCGGACAAACTCGAGCTGTTTGTGTACGAGGCGCGCCAGGACGGCGACGCCAAAATTGCCAGCCGCGACATTCATCAGATCCGCGAAGCGATCCTGGCGCCCAAGTTCAATTTCGGCGCCCCCTGCATCGCCGCCGGACAGGTGGGCGCCGATGGTGCGCTGGCGCTACAGCACGACTACCTGCGCGACGGCCGCGGGCTCGACTTGCCGCAGGCCGAAAAAGTGATGGATTACGTGGGACGGGTGTGGCGCCGCCCGGTGACCTTGCGCACTGCCGACTTTCGCGGCATCGTGCGCGTACTGCCGTCCCGCACACCATGACAGTCAAGCCGCCGCCATGCAGGACACCGCGCACGCCGGCTACGAGCGCGACGTGCCCAGATGCGCCACGTACCAGTCCAGCGCTTCCCGCAAGCCCTGTTCCAGGCGGTGCGTGGGCTGATACCCAAGCAGGCGACCCGCCTTCGAAATATCGGCTTGCGAATGCCGCACATCGCCCGCCCGGAACGCGCCGTATTCCGGCTGGTAATCTTCCAGGTGGGCGAAGCGTGCGGCCAGCAGCGCATGCATCATCGCGTACAGTTCGTTCAGGCTGGTGCGCGCGTTCACCGCCACGTTATAGACCTGGTTGACGGCGGCCGGATCGTCGACCAGGCTCGCCAGCAGATTGGCTTGCACCACATTATCGACAAAGCAAAAGTCACGACTGCTGTCGCCGTCGCCATTGATGCGTAGCGGCCGGTTGTGGATCATGGCGTAAAACCACTGGGGAATCACGGCCGCGTACTCGCCGCGCGGGTCCTGGCGCGGGCCGAACACATTAAAGTAGCGTAAACCAATGGCGTCGGTTGCGTAGCAGCGTGCAAACATGTCGGCATACACTTCATTGACGTGCTTGGTGAGCGCGTACGGCGAGAGCGGCTGCCCGATATGTTCTTCCACCTTGGGCAAGTCGGGGTGGTCGCCGTACGTCGCACTCGAGGCCGCATACACGACGCGCCGCACCCTGGCGTCGCGCGCGGCCACCAGCACGTTCAGGAAGCCGATCAGGTTGACGTCGCTGGTGAGGATGGGGTCGGCGATCGAGCGGCCGACCGAGCCCAGCGCAGCCTGGTGGAGCACGAGATCGACATCCTGGCAGGCGCGCCGGCAACTGTCCAGGCAGCGGATATCGCCCTCGATGAACTTGAAATTTTCCCAGGCCGAGGCCGGCACCACGGCGCGCACTTGCGCCAGGTTGGCGCGATAGCCAGTCATCAGGTTGTCCAGGCCGGTCACGCGCTGACCGAGCCTGAGCAAGGTTTCCAGCAAATTCGACCCAACAAAACCGGCCACGCCGGTGATGAGCCAATGATGCCGCGTCTCGCGCAGGCCTGCCAGGACCTGCTGGTAACGGCTATTTTCGGGGGTGCTCAGCATCAATATCTCCAGGCAGGGTGGACTGCACCAGCGGCGCACCTGCACATACTGCGGCACCGCGCCGGCCGGGACCGACGAAGCGCCAATGATAGGGAAACCGGCGTCCAGCAGGCCGGCAACAGCGGTACCTCACATCGCCGGAGAAGCCGACGCCCCGCCCGGCGACCACACGAGAGCGCCTCAGGAAATTCTACGGAGCAGCGCTTGTTAAATTTTGATTTAAAGCAACTTCATGCAGATCAGGCCGTCATTTGCGCAAATGGAAAATATTGATGCAACGCAATGACTTGCCGCGTCGACTCCCTACCCTAGGCAGGATGCCAGCACCCTGGCGCGTCAGGAGAAGCCCATGTCCCCATCCATTTCCCGCTGGCCGCGTCCGCTGGCCGCCATCGCCATCGCCTGTGCCCTTCTGTTGGCAGCCGTGCTCGGCGGATGCAAGCCGAGCGACCCCGCGGCCTTGGTGGCCGAGGCCAGGCAACATCGCACCAAGGGCGATTTGCAGACGGCGGTGATCGTGCTGAAAAATGCGATCCAAAAAAATGGCGCCGACCGCCATGCCCGCCTTTTGCTCGGCGAGGTGTATCTGGAGCAAGGCGATGCGCCCTCGGCCGAGAAGGAATTGCGGCGCGCACGCGAACTGGGCGCAAGTACGCCCGGTCTGCAACTCTTGCTGGGCCGGGCCATGTTAATGCAGGGCCAGCATGAACGCCTGCTGGCCGAGATCGGCCCCACCGCCGCGCCGGCCGAGCCTCCCGCCCTGCTCGCCTTGCGTGCGAACGCCCTGCTCGGCAGCGGCGACAGCGCCCAGGCCGGCGCGCTGTTTGCGCAAGCGCTCAGCTTGCAACCGGACTTGCCCGACGCCCTGCTCGGCATGGCGCGCATCGCACTGGCAGGCAAGCAAGACGCCGAAGCAGCCACGCTGATCAAGCGCGCACTTGCCGCCCATCCGGACAACGTCGATTGCCTGCGTTTCCATGCTGATTTGCAGCGCGCAGCCGGCAAGCCGGACGAGGCCCTGGCCGCGCACCAGCGCATTCTCGCCTTGCAACCCTATAACGTCCAAGCGCTGCTGGATGTGGCAAACCTGCACCTCGACGCCGGCCATGCCGGTCCGGCGCGTCAATCGATCGCCGCCGCGCGCAAACTGGCCGGTGCGTCGCTGCCGGTGGTGTACGCCGAGGCCATGGCCGACTTCCGCGAGCACAAGCTGCAAGCCTCCCTGGCATCGCTGCAACAAGTGCTGCGCGTTGCGCCCGACTACTATCCCGCCATCTTGCTCGCCGGCGCGGTGCAATCGGGCCTGGGGGCGACCGGACAGGCCGAGGGACATTTGCTGAAATTTCTGACCGCCTTTCCGGGCGATGTGTACGCCACCAAACTGATGATTGACTTGCACGTGCGCGCGAATGCCCCCCAGGCAGCGCTCGACCTGCTCACGCCCTTGCTCGAGAAATACCCCACCGATGTCGAACTGCTGACCCTGGCCGGCGAAGCGAACTTGCGTGCGTACAAGTTCGGACCCGCCAGCGGCTTCTTCGAACAGGCCCTCGCGCTCGATCCGAAAGCCACCTCGCTGCACACCTCCTTGGCATTAAGTCGCCTGGGCAGCGGCGACACCGGGCGTGCAGCGGCCGAACTGGAGCGCGCTTCCGCGCTCGACGGTGGCGCGCCCCACACCGGCGTGCTGCTGGTGATGACCCATCTGCGGGCCAACAACACCGCCAAGGCGCTCGCAGCGGTCCTGGAAATGGAGCGGCGCGGCGACAACCCCCTGCTCCAGAACTTAAAGGGCGGCATTTACCTGGCGCAGCGCGACGCCGGCCTGGCACGCGCCAGTTTCGACAAAGCGCTGGCGCTCGAGCCGCTGTACCTGCCCGCGCTGACCAACCTGGCCCAGCTCGATCTGATCGACGGCAAGCCGGCCGACGCCCGCAAGCGCTACCAAGCGGCGCTGCAAAAGGCGCCGCGCAACGGCGCCCTGCTCGAAGCGCTGGCCGGCCTCGCGCAACGTGAAGGAAAGCCCGGCGACGCCGTCGCGTGGCTGGAACGCGCGCGCGATATCGAACCCGAGGCCCTGCCGCTGGCGCTGCGCCTTGCCGACATGTACGCCCGCGCCGGCAGCAAGGACAAAGCGCTGCGGCTTGCGCGCACGCTCCAGAGCGCCAATCCCGCCAACCCGCAAGCTGCCGAGACGCTCGCCCGGATATACGTGCTCAACAACGACCTGAATGCCGCCATCGAAGCCTACGGGCGCCTGGCGGCCCTGGTCCCGACCTCACCCGCGCCCCTGTTACGGATGGCTAACTTGCACGTGGAGAAACAAGACGACAATGCCGCGCTCGCGCTGCTGCGCCAGTCGCTCGCCATCGAACCGACCTCGTTCGAAGCGCAGATCAGCATGATCAATCTCTTGCTCAGGCAACGAAAATTTGCCGACGCGCGCGCCGTTGCGCTCGACGCGCAGCAACGCAAACCGGATTCCGCAAACGGACACAAGCTCGAAGGCGACGTGCATGCCGCCCAGGGACAGTACGCGGCCGCGCTCGCCGCATGGGAACGCGCCTTCGCCCGCAAGGCCGACGGCGCCTTGCTGATCCAGATGCACGGCGCCCTGAACAAGCTCGGCCGCGCGGCGGACGCCGATGCGCGCATGGTCCAGTGGTTCAAGGAGCATCCGGCCGACGTGCCGGCGCGCCTTTACTATGCCAGCAGCAAGCTGGTCGCGAACGATCACAAGGGCGCCATCGGACAACTGGAAGCCATCCTCAAGGCCGATCCGGACAACATCATCGCGCTCAACGACATCGCCTGGGCCTGCCAGCAGAGCGGCGATGCGCGCGCCCAAGCGTTCGCCGAGCGCGCGCATGCGCTGGCGCCCGGCAATCCGGCCGTGCTCGATACGCTCGGCTGGATCGACGTCGAGCGTGGCAACCTGGCGCGCGCCGTACCCTTGCTGCGCAAAGCCAGTGCCTTGGCGCCGGCGGCTGGCAATATCCACTTCCACCTGGGCACGGCGCTGGCGCGTTCGGGCGACAAGCGGGCCGCGCGCCGCGAGCTCGAACGCTTGCTCGCGCAGCCGCAACGCTCCGCCCATCATGACGAGGCCGCCGCCCTGCTGCGCACCTTGTAGGCTGCCGCCCTGCTGCGCACCTTGCAGGCCGGCGCCCTGGGTCAGCGCGACCGGCCTTACGTCCGCCCCGGCTGATAACGTCCGGGCGCGATGATCCCGGCCGGGTCGAGTGCTTTCTTGATCCGCGCCACTGTCTCCCAATACACATCGCCATGCGGATCGAGCTGCCCCATCGACTGATTGCCGACCCGATAAGGAATATAGCCAGCGTTCATCACGCTGTCGAAGACCGCCTGATAGCACTTTTTCGCACGTATCACTTCATCCGCATCCTCCTTGTCGTAGGCAATTGTCAGCACCGCACCGAGCGCGCGTTCGTTGATCATGCTAAACGTCACAAACAAATCGAAACCGTGCGCGGCGAACAACGGTTCGACCAGCGCATGCAACTCCAGCACGTCGGCGCCGCGCATCGGCAGCACCGGCGAGATCCACAACATGCCGCAGTTGTCCTGCGCCGGATCGGCCCGCAGCGGAAAGCCGGCCGGCAACGCTGCGCGCCGTCGCCAGTAGGCGCCCGCGAGAAAGCGTCCGTTCGGTTTGCCCCGGTTCATCGCGAGCAGCGCTTCGCCCAGCCCAAGCTGCGCGCGCAGGCGCTGTCCGGCGCGCGACGAACCGAGCACACGGGCCAACACGCCTCCCCAGCGTAGCTTGCGCTCGCTCAAGAACGCGGTCTGCGCGCGCGTGCCGCGCAAGGCCTTCTTGACCTCCGCGCGCGCCGCCGCCACCTGCGCGACGCTGCCATACAGCGCGCCCGATACGGTCCAGGCGCCAATCGCCGCCGCCTCGCGCATGACGCCACGTACCGCCGGCGGCAGGCAGGACTGGCCGGGCGCCAGCGAACGCGGAAACACCCGCCCGCCGGAAATCACGCGCAAGTCATTGCCAATATGGACAATGCTGCGCAAGGTACCGTTCATGCGCAACGGCCGCAGCGCATCGACCACCGCCGCGATGTCTGCATGATCAGACACCGTACACAGAAAATGGTTCACGCATGCGGCGGCGGGCACCAGCCAGATGCCGATCCGCGTGACGATGCCGAAGTTCGACTGGGTGAACATGCCATCGATGAACGGCCCCACGCCGTAGGGAAACAGGTGGGTCGCGCGGGCGTGCGGATAGTGGCCGAAGCCGGTGTCGAGCACGTCGCCGCTGGCCAGCACGACGCGCATGCCGGAAACATGCTGCAGCCGGTTGCCGTACGGCGAGTGACCGAAACCTCGTTCCAGGATGTTGCCCATGAAGCTGGTATCGGGACCGGCGCCGGTGCAATCGATCCACCAGTCCAGTTTTTCGGCCAGTAAATAATCCGACAACTGCTGCTGGGTCACGCCCGGCTCGATCACGGCGTAGCCCAGCTCGGCGTCGACGGTGACGATCCGGTTCATCCGGCCCAGGTCGACGATCAGTTGCGCCTCGCCCACCGCGCAGGCGTCGCCATAGCCCCAGTTACGCCCGGTACTGAGCGGATACAGCGGCAAGCCCAGCTCGGCTCCCAGGCGCACCACGGCCACCACCTCGGCCTGGGTGGCGGGCGCCACCACCGCCAGCGGCGTGGTGGCGCGCGCGGCGGTGCTGCAACTGTAGCGCCTGAGCGCGTCGAGCTCGGCGCTCGCATGGTCCGCTCCGACGATCGCGCGCAGCGCCGCCAGCACCCGGTCCTGCCCGACCGTGGCCCCAATCAGCCCCGTTTGTCGGAATTTCTGTTCATCGAAAATGTGCATCGCGCCCCCGTCTCAGTGATGCCCGCCGTTCAGGCGCGCGGTGATGCCCGGCTCGTCCCACACCGGAAAAAAGTAGGGGTAGAAAGAGCGCTCGTCGCCATGCTGCTCCATCAGCCCGCCCCATTTGCGGATCTGCGCGCCCATGTCTTCCAGCGGCAGGCGCAGCAGAACGGCCGGGGCACCGACCCGGCTGCACGGGCGCTCGTCGCCGAAGTCGCTGAAACCGAGCATGCGCTTATAGAACATCACGTGGCGGGGATTGACTTCGATCACGTAATCACTGAATCCGTGCAGCTTGTGCGAATACAAATACGAGATATGGATCAGCGCGGCGAACACGCGCTTGGTGACGCCCTTGTCGATCGCCAGGCGCGACGGCTCGCACAAGCGCCGGTCCTGGCTGCGCAGCGCGTCGAGCTTGTCGCGAAAATTGTCATCGGCCGGCAGCCCGAATGCGCTGTCGAGGCACAGGCTCATGGTGCCGACCAGTACCCCGCCGGTCTCGGCATACAGGGTCACCTTGTTCGGATCGTGCTGCAGGCTGGGCTCGAAGGCATAGCCACGCCAGCCGTACATCTTGCGGATCAGCAGGCTGGCAGCCTCGCGCCGTCCGGCCGAATTGGCCAGGCGGATATGGAAAACCTGTAGCTGCTGCCCGGTATCGGGCGCCGCCGACGGCGCCTCGCTCGGTTCCGGCACGCGTAAGCCCGCCGGCATCTCGAAGGTTGCAATCGGTAGATCGTCTTGAAACATGGCTATCTTCCTTCCACGTGATCGCACGGTCCGCCTGCCGGTCCGCGCGCAAAGTTGTGTAGGTCAGACAGGGCCATCAGTAAGGAAGTTCACGCTGTGCGCCGAGACATTGTTCTGCAACAAACATGGACAGTCGAGAAATTTTGCATCCTGCCGGGAAACAAGAATAACTGCGCAGCCGTATTTCACAAGCCATTGATAACAAAAGAAAAAGTGAGCTGGCACGCTTGCTGCATAGATGGTTGGCACGGCGGCGCCGCAAGCTGTCGACGCTTCCCCACCTGATCCCACCGGAGAGTCAATTATGAAACTAGTCCCGACATCCCTGATGAAACATGCGGCGATTGCCGGTCTCTGCCTGGCCGCAATGAACGGCGCGCGCGCCGATGCATTCGCCCAGTCCGTCCTCCTGATCGACAATTTCCGCCTGCTTCATTCCAGCGGTGACGCCTTTAAATCGACGGATTTCACCACGTTCTTCGACAACGTCAGTGTCACCTCCACCGCTTCTCTCAACGGCGTGAGCTCCACCGCGACGATCGACGGCAGCACGCCCGACCTGGCGCACCAGTTCGTCGGCCTGCCCACGTCGCCGCGCGCCGAAAACGACTTTGCCCACTATTCCGCACTGCCAAGCGTGCCCGGCACCTTCGGCTATGCCGACCAGAACATGACCGGCAACGCCGTGACCATCGGTTCGCGCGCGGCCGGGGCACGCGTCGAGACGCGCGGTGAGGCTTCCCTGGGCAGCGACGGCCACGCCGGCGGCAGGTCCGACGTCGGTACCCAGACCTTATTCCAATTCACTCTCGGCACGAGCGACAGCATGTCCATCTCCTTCGACGCCAAGCCGATGACGCAGGCCTATGCCAGCATCGGCAGCGGGAGTGAGACCAACGCCATCGCCCGCCTGGATTGGAGCATCAATATCAAGAATGCGACAACCGGCGAAATGATGCTCAACTACACACCGGGCCAACTCAACGGCGATGGCTCGACCAGCCGCAATGGCCACGCCTTTGGCACCTCGACCTACGACCCGGGCTGGCTGACATTTTCGGCCAGATCGCTCCAACTCAACGCCAATGAAATGTATCAGCTGACCATCAACCAGTCCACGTATGCCAACGCCATGCAGAAGACGGCGGTGCCGGAACCGGGCAGCCTGGCGCTTTTCGGCCTCGGCCTGCTGGGGATGTCGCTGATGACGCGGCGCCGCAAATAGGCCGGCCATGCAGACAAGAAGAACAAGGCGGCCACGCTGTTGGCGGCCATTCCAGGGCTCGCAGCCGGTGCTGCGCGGTCGGCGCCGGCTGGGGATGCGGGCGTCGGACCGCCCCGCCGGGCCCTGATGCACGGCTCGCTGTCAGCCGGCATTTTTCCGGTCAGGAGCGCGCCTGACCGGGCAATTTTTTTGGCAGGGGCAGGCCGCGGACGCATGCTCTTTTTACGCTTGACGCGAATCAACGCGCCCGTGATCAGCGGAAACTTACAGTTTCCACGGACATATAATCGAACGAGTAGTGAAGCTGGCAGTGTCGCTTCCCATCGCCGCCCGACTTACGGAGACCCACACGATATGGAGGACTTCATCAGCCAGTTGCTGCTGCATGTGCGAGGCATCTGGAAATATCGCTGGCTCGCCCTCGGCACCATGTGGGTCGTGGCATCGCTGGGCTGGGTGGTGGTGCTGCGCCTGCCGAACGACTACCAGAGTTCGGCCCGCGTGTTTGTCGATACCCAGAGCATCCTCAAGCCGCTCATGGCCAGCATGACCAGCATGCCGAACGTGCAGCAACAAGTATCGATCATGAGCCGCACCCTGCTCAGCCGGCCGAACCTGGAGCGCGTGTTGCGCATGGTCGACCTCGATGTGGATGCCACCACGCCGCGCCAGCGCGAGCACCAGATCGACGAACTGGCCACGCGGCTGAAAATTTCCGGCACCACCACCAACGATATCTATTCGATCACCTACGGCGGCGACAATCCCAAGCAGGTGCATGACGTGGTGCAAGCCTTGCTGACCATCTTTTTGGAAGGCAGCTTCAAGGGCAAGAAAGCCGATTCCCAGTACGCCATCCGCTTCATCGACGAGCAGATCAAAAGCTACGAGCAACGCCTGGTGGCGGCCGAAAACACGGTCAAGGAATTCAAGCTGCGCAACAGCGCGCTGTTGCCGCGCCAGGGCGTCGATTACAGCGCCCAACTGGCCATCGCCAGCGACGCCCTCAGCACCGCGCGCATCGACCTGCTCGAAGCCGAACAGGCGCGCATTGCGATCCAGGCGCGCATCAACGGCGACCCGCTGCCGGCCGGAGCCGATCCGCGTCCGCGCGCCATCGTCAATCCCGACATCGACGCCCGCATCGCCGCCATCAACAAGAACCTCGACACCCTGCGCCTGCAATACACCGACCTGCACCCGGACGTGGTCAGCGCGCGCCGCCTGCTGGCCCAGCTCGAAGCGCGCAAGATCGAGGAAAGCAAGCTGGCCCAGCGCGATGGCGACCCCGGCCGTTTTTACAGTCCCATGCTGCAGCAGCTCAAGGTGGCCCTGACCGAGGCCGACGCCAAGGTGGCGGCGATGCGGGTGCGGGTACATGAATACAGCGTGCGCCACGAGCGCCTGCGCGAACAGAGCAATGCCGTGCCGGAAGTCGAATCGCAACTGGCCCAGCTCAACCGCGACTATGAAATCAACAAGGACAACTACGAAAAGCTGATCGCGCGGCGCGAGTCGGCCAGGCTCTCGGGCGACCTGAGTTCCTCGACCGAGATGATGACGTTCCGCATCATCGATCCGCCCACCATGCCGCTCTCGCCGGTCGGCCCCAACCGGCGCCTGTTCCACACCGGCGTGCTCTTGATCGCCCTGTGCGCCGGGCTGGGCGCGGCGCTGCTGATCAGCCAGGTCCGTCCGACATTCGTCAGCCCCAGCGCGCTGCGCGAGATCACCGGACTGAACGTGCTCGGTACGGTATCGATGACCTGGAACGATGCCGAACGCACCAAGCTGCGCCGCGGGCAATACCTGCTCGGCGCGGCCTTCACCGCCTTGCTCGGCCTGTACGGCACGATCATGGCATCCGGATTTCTCACGGGCTAAGCCCCAGGGAGTACAACGTGGACAGTTCCCTCACTCCGGCCGCTGCGCCGCACGGCCCCGACGCGCCCGCCGGCGCCCACAACGCCGAGCAGTTGCGCGAAGTCGACATCAACCTGGCGCGCCTGCAGCAGATGGGCATGGTGACCCACGACGGCGGGCGCACCAGCGTGGCTGAAGATTTTCGCATCATCAAGCGCCCGCTGCTGCGCAATGCGCGCGCGGCGGTGTCCGGCGGGGTCCGGCACGGCAACCTGATCGTCGTCACCAGCGCCCTGCCCGGCGAAGGCAAGACCTACTGTGCGATCAACCTGGCGATGAGCATCGCCATGGAAAAAGACCACACCGTGCTGCTGGTCGACGCCGACGTCGCCCGTCCCTCGGTGCTGCGCACGCTCGGCCTGGCGCCGGGGCTGGGGCTGATGGATATCTTGCTCAATGGCGACCTGAGCCTGTCGGATGTGATCCTCAAGACCAATATCCCGACCCTGAGCCTGTTGCCGGCGGGGCGCAACAACAAGCACGCCACCGAACTGCTGGCCAGCCACGCGATGAGCAAGCTGCTCTCGGAAATTGCCAACCGCTACCCGGACCGGATCGTGATTTTCGACTCGCCGCCCTTGCTGCTGACCACCGAAGCGGCGGTGCTGGCGGCGCAGATGGGCCAGGTGGTGATGGTGGTCGAGTCCGAGACGACGACCCAGCGCGAAGTCAAGGAAGCGCTGCTGCGGCTCGACAACTGCGCCCACGTCGACCTGATCTGCAACAAGGCGCGCGCCTTCAACGGCGGCGATTACCACGGCTACTACGACTAGCCGATGCCAAACAAAAGCTGGTGTCAGGTCTGACATTCGGACACGGGCTCGGCAGCATTGCAGTTGAGCTCGTGTCCGAATGTCAGACCTGACACCGATGTGTAGTTGAGGGCGGCGCTATCCGCGCCACCCTGTTTGTTCCCGTTCGCCCGATGAACCTTTGGAGTCGACCATGACTACTTCCCTTGAACCGCCGCGCCTCGTGGTGCATCTGATCCACCAGCTCGACATCGGCGGCCTCGAAAACGGACTGATCAACCTGATCAAGCACATGCCGCCCGAACGCTATCGTCACGCCATCGTCTGCCTCAAGGATTATTCGGAGTACCACGCGCACATCAGGCAGCGCGGCGTCGAGATCATCAGCCTGAACAAGCGCGAAGGCAAGGATTGGGGCCATTACCTGCGCCTGTTCCGCGCCCTGCGCGCGCTGCAGCCGGACTTGATCCACACGCGCAACCTGTGCGGCATCGAAGGCCAGCTGGTGGCCGCCCTGGCGGGCGTCAAGCTGCGCGTGCATGGCGAACATGGCCGCGATATGAGCGACCTGTACGGCAAGCGCCTGAAATACAAACTGCTGCGCCGCCTGCTGCGTCCGCTGATCGGCCACTTCATCGCCGTCAGCGCCGACCTCGAGCATTGGCTGATCGACAGCGTCGGCGCCGAACCCGAAAAAGTGTCGCAGATTTCCAACGGGGTCGACAGCATCCAGTTCCACCCGCGCCTGGGCCCGCCGGCGGCGATCGGTCCGGCCGGCTTCATGCAGGATAACGCCTTCGTCATCGGCAGCGTCGGGCGCATGGAGGAAATCAAGGATTACGCCACCCTGGTCGAAGCCTTCCTGCGCCTGATCGCCTCGCCCCATCCGGCCCACCAGCGCATGCGCCTCTTGATCGTGGGCGACGGCCCGCAACGCGCCGCCTGTCTCGACACCCTCACGCGCGCCGGCGCCGCCCACCGCGCCTGGCTGCCGGGCGAGCGCACCGACATCGCCCAGCTGCTGCGCGCCATGGACCTGTTCGTGCTGCCGTCGCTGGCCGAAGGCAGTTCCAACACCATCCTCGAAGCCATGGCGACCGGGCTGCCGGTGGTGGCCACCGCCGTCGGCGGCAATCCGGTGCTGGTGCATCCCGGTTTTACCGGGATCCTGGTGCCGCCCCGTGCGCCCGACCTGATGGCCGCCGCCATCGCCGATTACTGCCGTATCCCGGACATGGCGGCGCGCCACGGCATGCGCGCGCGCGGCCAGGTCATCGCCCGGCACAGCCTGCCCGAAATGGCGCGCGGCTATCTGCGCGTGTACGATGCGCTGGCGCACCCGGATGGCGGTTGCCCTGGGCCGGCCGCGCATTCCTAGGACGCCAGTGCGCCCTGGCGCGCCTCGTACAGTTGCGTGTAACAGGCCGCCAGTTGCCGCGCCACCCGCTCCCAGCTGTCGCCGCGCACCAGCGCGCGCACCTGTTCGCGCGGCGGCGGCGACACCAGCAGGCGCAGCACCGCGCGCTGCTGGGCGTCGCTATCGTTCCAGCCCACCCGCGCCAGCGCGAACCCGGCCCCGGCCAGGCTCAAGGGCGAGTCGCGCGCGATCAGCATCGGGCAGCCTGCCGCCAGCGCCTCGCGCAGCGCCAGCGCCGTTCCCTGGCCGTCGCCCGGCGCGATGCACAGCGCCGCCGCCGCGTAGGTACTGGCCAGCATCGCTTCATCCTGGCGCAGCGCGCCCAGGCAAGTCAGGCCGCGCACCGTGCGCAGCGCACGCAGGTAATCCTGGTCGCGTTCGCCGGCCTCGCCCACCAGCACCAGCGGCAGCGACAGGGCCGCCATGGCCTGCGCCATCGCCAGCTGGTTCTGGTAGGGTGAGATCGGGCCGGCCATCAGCGCAAACGGCCCGAGCATGCCGGTGCGTTTGCGAAACAGCTCGCCATCGGCCGCCAGCAAGGCCGGGTTGACCCCGTTCGGCAGCACCCGCACCCGCTCGCTGTCGATCAGGAAACCGGCGCCGATGGCGTGCTGCTCGGCGTCGCCGAGCGCCACGATCAGGCTGGCCTGCTGCAGGGCGCGCCGGGTCTGCGCGTAGCCGGACTGCACATTCCACGAGGTCAGGTTGCCCAGCCGATGGTCGGCGGCGCGCGCGCTGGTGCCGCTGGCGCGGTTCCAGCCCGGCGCGATCAGCGGGGTCAGCACCACCGGCACGCCTTGCTCGACGGCCGCATCCACCAGGCGCTGATTGCCGTGGGTGGCCGAGAACACGTGGATCAGGTCGAACTCCTCAAGCCGGCTGGCGTAGGGATTGACCAGCTCCACCGCGATCCCGGACCCCTCCTGCGCGCCCAGCCGCACCAGCGCGCGGATGGTTTCGCGGACCTGCTGCTGGACGCCGTCTTCGCGTTCGAACAACATGGGATAAGACAATATTCCGATACGCATGCACGCCTCCAGTGTCAACACGGGCCGGTCGCCGGGGACCAGCAAGGCGGGCGACATGAGAATACTCAACAAGTGGCCACCCGCGCTGATTTAGTATTGCCTCAACTTAAGAGTTTCAGTGTACCGACGGGCACAGGCGCATCATTGAGGCAAGTCAAGTAGTTTCACCAAAGAAAATCCCATGCGCGTTCCGCTTTCGATTCTCATTTACCAGCGCGTGCTGGCCACGCCGGACCCCTTGTTTCCCGAGTGCCTGCACGCGCGCCGCTTCGAGCAGCAGCTGCGCCTGTTGCGCCGCTGGTTCCGCCTGATGCCGCTTTCGCGCGCCGTCACCCACCTGGCCGAAGGCACCTTGCCGGCGCGCGCCGCCTGCCTGACCTTCGACAACGGCTACGCCGAACACGCCTCGGTCGCCCTGCCCCTGTTGCAGCGCTATGGCGTGCCGGCCACGTTTTTCGTCGCCGCCGGCTACCTCGACGGCGGCTGCACCTGGAGCGACATCGTGACCGAAGTGGTGCGCAACGCGCCGGGCGAGCGCCTCAATCTCGGGCGCAGCGGCTTTGCCAGTTACGACATCGGCTGCCCGCTGCGGCGGCGCGCCGTGATCGAGATGCTGCTGGCCGCGCTGCGCCTGCTGCCGCCGGCCGAGCGCCTGGCGCGCGTCCTGTCGATGGCGCGCCGCCCGACCCCGACCATGATGAGTTCCGACCAATTGCTGGCCCTGCACCGCGCCGGCATGGACATCGGCGCCCATTCCTTGCACCACACGGTGCTCTCGAGCCTCTCGAACGCCGCCGCGCGCGCCGAAATCGCCGAGGGCCAGCGCCGCATCGAAGAGCTGATCCGGGCGCGCGTGTCGCTGTTCGCCTACCCGAGCGGCAAGCCAGGCGAGGATTTCGAGCAGCGCCACGGCCTGATGCTGCGCGCCCAGGGCTTCCAGGCGGCCGTCGGCAGCGCGCGCGGCGCGGCCCGCAGCGGCAGCGACCTGTTCGCCCTGCCGCGTTTCACGCCCTGCGAGCAGGGCAGTGGCGGCTTTCTGCTGCGCATGGCCGGCAATCTGTTCACGCGCGCATGAAGCGCGCTCCGGCGGCGCCGGGAATCAGGCCGCACCGGCCATCTGCGCGGCCAGCAGGCGCCGGTCGAAGGCGCCGTCGGGATTGCGCGGCAAGGCCGCCGCCCGCACTTGCGCCAGCAGCGGCATCATGTAGAAAGGCAGTTTGGCGCGGCAGGCGGCCAGCAGCGCCGCCGGGTCCAGCAGGCATCCCGAGCGCGCCGTGACCGCCAGCGCGATCGACTGGCCCAGCACCGGATGGTCCAGCCCCAGCGCCGCCGCTTCCTCCACCATCCCGGTCGCATACAGGACCTCCTCGATCTCGCTCGGGCTGACCCGGTAGCCGCCAGTCTTGATGGTCTCGTCGTTGCGCCCGATAAAGTACAAGAACCCCTCCTCATCGGTGCGCACCGTGTCGCCCGACCACAGCGCCAGCTCGGCCAGCGGCAGCCCGTCGCGCGACGGCAGCGGGCGGAAGCGCTCGGCGGTGCGCGCCGGGTCGTTCCAATAGCCGAGCGCCACCAGCGGGCCGCGATGCACCAGCTCGCCCGGCTCGCCCGGCGCGCACGGCTGGCCGTCGGGCCGCAGCACCAGCACTTCGGCATTGGGAATGGCCTTGCCGATCGAGTCCGGGCGCAGCGCGAGTTGTTCCGGCCCCAGGCAGGTCGAGCGGAACGCCTCGGTCATCCCGAACATCTGGTACAGGCGCGCCTGCGGCAAGCCCCGGCCCAGCGCGTCCAGGGTGGCGCGCGGCAGCACCCCGCCCGAACTGGTCAGGTAACGCAAGCTGCACGGCGCGCTCCAGTGCAAGTCGGCCAGCTGGATCCACAGCGGCGGCAGCGCGGCCAGGCCGGTGATGCGTTCGCGCGCCACCAGCTCGGGTATATCGCGCGTCAACAGCGGGTTCATCAGCACGACGGCGGCGCCGGCCGCGAGCGCGCTGGTCAGCTGGCTCACGCCGTAGGCCAGGCTGAGCGGCAAGAGCGCCAGGATGCGGTCTTGCGCCGTGTGCCCGAGCTCGGTGGCCGCGCTGGCCGCGCCCGCCACCAGGTTGCGGTGCGACACCACCACGCCCTTGGGCGCGCCGCTCTCGCCCGAGGTGTACAGCAGCGCCGCGATGTCGGTTTCGATGCGCCGGTGCGCGGGGAGCTCGGGCGCGGCGGCGGCGCGCCGCATCCAGCCGTCCCAGCCGAGCACGCCCAGCCCGGGTAGCATGCCATCCTCGCGCCCGGTCTGCAGCACGCAGCGCAGCGCCGGGCACCGGCCCAGTTCCAGGTCGAGCGCCGCCAGCCGTCCCGGCGAGGTGAGCAGCACGCGGGCGCCGCAGTCGCGCAGCAGATGGCCGACCTGGGCCGGTTTCAGCAAGGGATTGACCGGCACGAACACCAGCCCGGCGGCGGCCGCGCCGAACAGGGCCAGCACCGTCTCCTCGCATTTGTCGAGAAACACGGCGACCCGCTCGCCGCGCGCCAGTCCCAGGCCCAGCAAGCCCTGCGCCGCCACCTCGACGCAGCGCGCCAGTTGGGCGTAGCCGAGGCTGTTGTCGAGATAGCGCAAGGCCAGCGCCTGCGGCGCGCGGCGCGCGGCCTCGGTGATCAGTTCGTGTACAAGCTGGGCCATATAGTTCCCTCATAAATTGTTTCCCAATGGAATCAATGATTGAGAAAAACGGCCACCCTGTCCTTGACGGGGGTCAAACAAGCGCATGGCACTCTTGAGCTTGTGCGCGCTCAAGAGGCGCGCAATTTGCGGGGTGTTTAATGAAACCGGTTCCGCGGACACGACAGGGGCGAGGGAACCGACCATTTCAACCGCAGCGCGCCCGCAATATTCGGTCCCGACCGGCTGCCGGGGACCGTACAGGAGATCAGAACACCATGAATGCGCCCCTGTTGCCGCTACCGCGCGTGTACCCGTTTTTTTTCGATGTCGATCCCGGCACGCGTTTGAGCCTGTATCACGCGCCCGCGCCCCAGGTACGCGCGCGCGGGGCGATCCTGTACGTACACCCCTTCGCGGACGAACTGAACAAGGCGCGCCGCATGGCCACCCTGCAAGCGCGCCGGTTCGCTGCGGCCGGCTACGCGGTGCTGCAGATCGACCTGTTCGGCTGCGGCGACAGTTGCGGCGACCTCAGCCTGGCGCGCTGGGACATCTGGAAACGCGACCTGGCCATCGCGGGGGCCTGGCTGAGCGAGCGCGCCGGCCGCGGCCCGATGCACCTGTGGGGCTTGCGCCTGGGCGCCCTGCTGGCCCTGGACGCGGCCTGCGGCATGGCGGTCGACGGCGTCATCCTGTGGCAGCCGTTCCTCAACGGGCGCACCTGCATCAACCAGTTCTTGCGCCAGGACCTGGCCGCGCGCATGCGCAGCGCCGACCCGGCCGATCCTTCCCTGCTGTGTACCACCGGCAAACTGCGCGCCGAGCTGGGCGCGCGCGGCATGCTCGAAGTGAGCGGCTACGAACTGAGCGCGCCGCTGGCGTGCGCCATCGACGCCTGCGACGCCGCCGCGCTGCCGCTGCCGCCCTGCCAGGTCCACTGGTTCGCCAGCGGCTCGCCGGCGCCGGCGCGCCTGGCCGCCAGCGCCGAGCGCATCGCGCGCCGCTGGAACGCGCGCGGGGCCACCCTGCACTTCCATGCGCTCGAGGGGCTGCCGTTCTGGGGCGCCAACGACATCGCCGAGTGCCCGGCCCTGCTGGCCGCCACCAGTGCCGTCTTTACGGGGGGCGACTAATGTTTGCCGAACAACGCGTAGTGCAGTTCACCTGCCAGGGCAGTTCCCTGATCGGCATCCTCGACCTGCCCGAACGGCCGCTCTCACGCGGTGTGCTGGTCGTCACCAGCGGCCCGCAATACCGGATCGGCCATCACCGCCATTTCACCTTGCTGGCGCGGGTGCTGGCCGGGCGCGGCATCCCGGTGCTGCGCTTCGACCACCGCGGCATGGGCGACAGCGAGGGCGAGGCGCGCACCCTCGACGCCGTGGGCGAGGACATGCATGCCGCCGCCCGCGCCTTCTTCGCCCAGGTGCCCGAGATGCGCGAACTGGTGCTGTGGGGCCTGGGCGAGGCCGCCATGGCCGCCCTGCGCTACGCGCAGGCCGAGCAGCGTGTCTCGGGCGTGGTGCTGCTCAATCCCCGGGTCGCGCCGCGCGAGGGCGAAGCCGACGCCGGGCCGGGCGCGCTGGCGCAGCGCGTGCTGGCCGGACTGGTTGGCTTCGACGGCGCGGCGCTGGTGATCCTCGGCGGCGCGGACCCGGCCGCGCAGCAGTTGCCGGCCCTGGCCGCGCGCCATGAGCTGCGCTGCAAGTGCGTCACCATCGCCGGCGCCGACCGCACCTTCGCCAGCCGTGCGTGGCGTGACGAAGTGGCGGAGGTCAGCGCGAACTGGATCGCGTCGTGGTGAGATCGATGCTGGAGATCACTGCGAGATCCGGATGCCGTGATGGTGCATCAGGTCGTACAGGGTCGGGCGGCTCACGCCGAGCAGCTCGGCCGCCTTGACGATCGAGCCGTTGGTGCGCGCCAGCGCCGTGACCATCACCTTGTATTCGGCGGCGTCGCGCACCTGGCGCAGGTTGACCGGGGCGTCCGGCTGCGGCACGCCACCCAGGCCCAGGTCGCGCGCGCTGATCTGCGGCCCTTCGGCCATGATCACCGCGCGCCGGATGCAGTTTTCCAGCTCGCGCACGTTACCCGGCCAGCCATACTGCTCGATCGCCAGCACCGCGTCTTCGGTCAACGCCGGCACGCTGCGCCGCTCCATCAGGCTGGCCTGGTGCTTGAAATGGTGCGCCAGCAGCACGGCGTCGCCGACCCGTTCGCGCAATGGCGGAATGGCCAGCACCACTTCGCTCAGGCGGTAGTACAGATCCTCGCGAAAGCGTCCCTCGCGCACCAGTTTGGGCAAGTCCTGGTGGGTGGCGCAGACGATGCGCGCGTCGATCGCGATTTCGCTGCGCCCGCCGATGCGCTCGATCACGCGTTCCTGCACGAAGCGCAGCAGCTTCGCTTGCAGCGCCATCGCCATGTCGCCGATTTCGTCCAGAAAAAACGTGCCGCCCTGCGCCATTTCGATCTTGCCCAGGGTTTGCTGGCCGGCCCCGGTAAACGCACCCTTTTCGTGGCCGAACAATTCGCTCTCCAACAGCTCGGCGGGAATGGCGGCGCAGTTGATCGCGACAAACCGCTTGTCGTGGCGCGCCGACAGGTCGTGCAGGCCGCGCGCGAACAGCTCCTTGCCGCTGCCGGAGTCCCCCAGCAGCATCACCGTGGCCGACGACGGCGCCAGCTTTTCGACGCTGCGGCACAGGCGCAGCATGCCCGGGTCGCGCGTGACGATGCGCGCCAGCGGCGAATCGGACCCGATCTGCAGCATGCGCTGGTTCTCTTGCTGCATCGCGTGCAGGTAGTAGGCCCGCTCCACCACCAGCTTGAGGGTGTCGGGGTCGAACGGCTTCTGGTGAAAATCGTAGGCGCCCATCCCGATCGCCTTGAGCGCGTGGGCGCGCTCCTGGTTACCCGACAAGACGATCACCTTGGTGTCGGGCGCCTCGGCCAGCAGCGCCTGCAAGGTGGCCAGGCCCTCGGTGGCGCCGTCCGGATCGGGCGGCAGGCCCAGGTCGAGCGTGACGACAGCGGGCCGGTGCCGGCGCAACTGCGCCAGGGCGCTCTCGCGGTCCTCGGCGATCAAGACATCGTAGCCATCGAAGCTCCAGCGCAGCTGCTTTTGCAGGCCCTTGTCATCCTCGACTACCAACAGCTTCTTTTTGCCCATGATGCAGCTCCTTGTAAGAGATGGGTCGCCTTCAGCGGCTTCCCTTGCCCAGCAAAACCACCTGCACCGTATCGATCAGGATCAGCAGATCGAGGAACAGGCTATTGTTCTTGACGTAATAGAGGTCGTATTGCAGTTTCTGGATCGCGTCTTCGACCGAGGCGCCGTACTGATAGCGCACCTGGGCCAGGCCGGTCACGCCCGGCTTGATGCTGTGGCGCACGTTGTAGTAAGGGATATCGCGCGCCAGCTGGTCGACGAAGAACGCGCGTTCCGGGCGCGGGCCGACGAAACTCATCTCGCCCTTGAAGACATTGAGCATTTGCGGCAGCTCGTCGATGCGCAGCATGCGCAGGTAATGGCCGACCCGGGTCACGCGCGGATCGTTGGCGGCAGCCCAGGTAGGCACGCCAGGGGCCTCGGCGTTCTTGCGCATGCTGCGAAACTTGAGCACATTGAAGATCGCGCCATCCTTGCCGACCCGCTCCTGCTGGTAGAACACCGGCCCGCCGTCTTCCACAACGATGGCGGCGGCGGCGGCCAGCATGAGCGGCAGCGAGACCAGGGTGATCAAGCCGCTGGCGACCAGGTCGAAGCTGCGCTTGACGCTGGCGCGCCAGAAGCTCTGGTCGAAACCGCCGCCGAAAATGAGGTAGCTCGGTTGCAGCGAATCGAGCCGGATCTGGCACGCTTCGCGCTCGAAAAACGTGGCCGCGTCGGTCACGCGCACGCCGCCGAGCGCGCAGGCCAGCAGGTCGCGCACGGGGAACTCCTTGCTGCGCCGGTTAGTCACCGTCACCACCAGTTCGCGCGCTTCGTAGCGGCGCGCCATCGACAGCAGCGACTCGCCCACCGGCAGCAGCTGCGAGGCCGGCACGCAACTGTCTTCGCCGGCGATCGGCACGCAGCCGACCACGCTGAACTGGTGAAAGCCGATCTTGCTGTGCGCCAGGTCCATGCATTCGCGCGCCAGCGGGCCGCTGCCGACAAAGATCAGGCGCGCTTCGAGCAGCGCCGATTCGGCCGACTTGAACACCACCAGGCGCGTGAGCACCACTGCGGTGGCGCCGATGGCGAAGATCACACTGCTGATGCCGCGCCCGAAATAGAACTCCGGGCGCACCGCGATCAGGGCCGAAAGCAGCCCGAAGCCCAATGCAAACGAGGGCATGATGCGGATCAAGGTGGTGCGGATGCCCTCGCGCGAACTGTGCTGGTACATCCCGAGCGCGCTCATGCTGAAAATGATCACCAGCGCGAAAGTGAGCGACGACAGGTACAGGTTATCGGCCCTGAAATTGCCATGCTGGTCCGAAAACCACAGCACCGAGGCCACGCTGGCCGATGCGAGCAACATCAACAGTTCGAGCAACAACAGCACGAACGCCATTTTGGATACATAGTGACTGAAAATCCGGATCACGCTTCCTCCACGCCAGCGATGCTTGTTGCCTCCATGCCAGGCGGCACGGCGTGGTAAATAATCGCTTACGGACACACAATAGGTATTGACTAGCAACAAGCATTTCCGGGCATTTCTTGAAGGCCAGACACGGTCCAGCCAAATAGACTATAGTGATGCTTCGATACCTATAACTCGCTCAACATGAAATTTGACGTCGCTATTGTCGGCAGCGGACTGGCCGGTCTGTCGGTTGCCCTGCATCTTGCGCAAACGCGCACCGTGGCCATCATCTCCAAGCGGGCGCTGCTCGACGGAGCCAGCAACTGGGCCCAGGGCGGCATCGCCGCGGTGCTCGACTCGGGCGACAGCCACGCCCAGCACATCGACGACACCCTGGTGGCCGGCGGTGGCTTGTGCGACGAGGCGGCCACCCGCTTTATCGTCGAACACGGGCGCGAAGCGATCGAATGGCTGATCGACCAGGGCGTGCCGTTCACGCGCGATGCGACCGCCGAAATGGGCTTTCACCTGACCCGCGAAGGTGGCCACAGCCAGCGCCGCATCATTCACGCGGCCGACGCCACCGGCCACGCGGTCCAGGTCACGCTCGAGCAAAAGGTGCGCGCGCATCCGAATATCAGCCTGTTCGAGCAGCACTGCGCGATCGACGTGATCACCTCCGACAAACTGGGGCCGAAGCCGGCCGCCGCCAGCGCCGGCCAGCCGCATTGTTACGGCCTGTACGTGCAGGATGAAAAAACCGGCCAGGTGCTGACCTTCGAAGCCGAGCACACGGTGCTGGCCACCGGCGGCGCCGGCAAGGTGTATTTGTATACGACCAATCCCGACACCGCGACCGGCGACGGCATCGCCATGGCCTGGCGCGCCGGCTGCCGCGTCTCGAACATGGAATTCATCCAGTTCCACCCGACCTGCCTGTATCACCCGTACGCCAAGTCCTTCCTGATCACCGAAGCGATCCGCGGCGAAGGGGGTTTACTCAAGCTGCCGCCGGAAGCCGGCGCCGCAGCCGGCACGCGCTTCATGCCGATGTACGACGAGCGTGGCGAACTGGCCCCGCGCGACGTGGTGGCGCGCGCCATCGACTTCGAGATGAAAAAGCGCGGCCTCGATTACGTCAATCTCGATATCAGCCACCAGTCGCCGGAATTCCTCAAGGAGCACTTCCCGACCATTTACGCGCGCTGCCTGGAGCTGGGCATCGACATCACCAAGGAACCGATTCCGGTGGTGCCCGCGGTACACTTCACCTGCGGCGGCATCGTCACCGACCTGGCCGGGCGCACCGACGTGCCGGGCCTGTACGCGGTCGGCGAAACCGCCTGCACCGGGCTGCACGGCGCCAACCGCCTGGCCAGCAATTCGCTGCTCGAATGCCTGGTGGTCGGACGCGCCTGCGCGCACGAAATCGCCGCCATGCCGAAAGGCGAAACGCGCGACCTGCCTGCCTGGGATGAAAGCCGCGTCACCAACGCCGACGAGGAAGTCGTGATCGCCCACAACTGGGACGAACTGCGCCGCTTCATGTGGAATTACGTCGGCATCGTGCGCACCACCAAGCGCCTGGAACGCGCACAGCACCGCATTGCGCTGCTCAAGGAAGAAATCGACGAGTACTACCGCAACTTCCGCATCACGCACGATTTGCTGGAACTGCGCAACCTGGTCGATGTGGCCTCGCTGATCGTCAACAGCGCGCTGACAAGGCGCGAGAGCCGTGGCCTGCATTTCAGCCGCGACTATCCGAACACCTTGCCGAAGGCCTTGCCAAGCGTGCTCACCCCGCCACGCCGCTAACGTCGTTCCCGCGAACGGCGCGGCCATGAACCAAAAACTGTCCCCTTCCACCATTGGTTTGCTGACCCTGCCCCCGCTTCTGTGGGCAGGCAACGCCATCGTCGGGCGCCTGGTGCGCGAGGCGGTGCCGCCGATGACGCTCAACCTGCTGCGCTGGTCGATCGCCATGCTGATCCTGCTGCCGCTGGGCCGGCGCCTGTTCGCCGGCGATGCCCTGCGCGGCAACTGGCGCCGCTTCGCCCTCCTCGGCCTGCTCGGCATCGGCCTGTATAACTCGCTCCAGTACCTGGCCCTGCAAAGCTCCACGCCGATCAACGTCACCCTGGTCGCCGCCGGCATGCCGGTCTGGATGCTGGCCATCGGCGCGCTGTTCTTCGGCGTCAAGGTCGGGCGCCAGCAAGTCATCGGCGCGGCCATGTCGATCGTCGGCGTGCTGGTGGTGCTGTGCCGGGGCGACTGGCAGCAGCTGGCCGCCATGCGCCTCGTGGCCGGCGACCTGTACATGATCCTGGCGACCATCGCCTGGTCCTTCTACAGCTGGCTGCTGACGCAGCAAAAGGATCCGCCCGCCGTGCGCGCCGACTGGGCCGCCTTTTTGCTGGCCCAGGTCATCTACGGCGTCATGTGGTCGGGCCTGTTCGCCGGCGTCGAATGGGCCGGCGGCGCGGTGGCCATCCACTGGAGCTGGACCGTTTGCGCGGCCCTGATGTACGTCGCCATCGGCCCGGCCATCATCGCCTTCCGCTGCTGGGGCGCGGGCGTGCAGCGCGCCGGACCGAGCGTGGGCGCTTTCTTCACCAATCTGACCCCGCTGTTCGCGGCCATGATGTCGTCGGCGTTCCTGGGCGAGCTGCCGCACCTGTACCACGGTGTCGCGTTTGCGCTGATCGTGGGCGGGATCGTGTTCTCGTCGCGCCGCAAGGCCGGGTAGAATCTGGTTCATGAAGACACTTCCTCTCAGACTCACGCCCGGACAGGACTTGCGCGCGGCCCTGGCCGGCGTGCTGGCCGAACAAGGCGCGCAGGCCGGCTTCGTTTTGCAGGGCATCGGCAGCCTGCGCGGCGCGCGCCTGCGCCTGGCCGGGGCGCTTGAGGCGACAGATCTGCAAGGCGACATCGAAATCCTCACCCTGGCCGGCTCGCTCTCGCCGGACGGCCCGCACCTGCACATGGCGCTGGCCGACGCCGCCGGCCGCGTGCTGGGCGGCCACGTGCTGGCCGGCTGCACCATCCGCACCACGGCCGAAATCTTGATCGCCCTGCTGCCCGGCCACCGCTTTGCGCGCGCGCCCGACGCCGAATCCGGCTTCGATGAACTGGTGGTGCATTCGCATGACTGCTGACGGCGACGCCCTTGCCGGTTTCGTCGAGCGCCACCGGCGTATCCTGGTCTTGAGCGGCGCCGGCATGAGCACTGCCTCGGGCATTCCCGACTACCGCGACCGCGATGGCGTGCGGCGCGGTAAAGCGCCGGTCCAGGGGCCGGAGTTCCGCAAGATGGAGGCGGTGCGCAAGCGCTACTGGGCGCGCAGCATGGTCGGCTATCCGGCCTTGTCCGCCGCCGCGCCGAACGCCGGTCACCTCGCGCTGGCGGGCCTGCAAGCGGCCGGGCGGCTGGGCCCTTTGATGACCCAGAACGTCGACGGCCTGCACCAGCGCGCCGGCAGCGCCGATGTCCTTGAACTGCACGGCAATATCCACAAGGTGGTGTGCCTGGACTGCCACGCCGGTTTTTCGCGCGCCTTCGTGCAGGAGCAGCTGGTCGAGGCCAATCCGGGGCTGGCCGGGGCCGTGGCCACGCCCGCGCCGGACGGCGACGCCCACCTCGAACCGGACGCGCTGGCCGAATTCCACCTGCCGTACTGCGTCCACTGCAGCGGCACCCTGAAACCCGACGTGGTGTTTTTCGGCGACGGCGTGCCGGCCGAGGTGACGCGCGAAGCGCTTGCACGGATGACGCAGGCCGACGCCCTGCTGGTCATCGGTTCCTCGCTGGTGGTCTATTCGGGCTTTCGATTCTGTCGCATGGCGTTCGAGACCGGCAAGCCGATTGCCGCCGTCAACCTCGGTAAAACCCGCGCCGACGATATGATGTCGCTCAAAATCGACGCCGGCGCAGAAATGAGCTTGCCCATCTTGTTCAGCCGTTTAGCATAAAGCACCATTGCCTGAATGAAATCAAACCGTTATAATTGAGAATAATTCTCATTCAACAGCCAGCCGCCGGATCGTTCAGCCAGCCATTGCACTCTTCTCAAGGATGGCTCCATGGCGCACAACGCACCTGTCGGCCCGGCGTACGCCGGCGCATCGTACAGTAATCCCCTTCCCCTGGCCGTAGCGGTCCGCTCGGCCCTGATGTTCGCGGCCTTGGCCGCTCCCGGCTCGCTGGCGTTCGCCAACGACGTCCCCGACGATGCCGCCGCCGCCGTCGCCATGCCGGTCATCACGGTCGACGGCAAGAAGGAAGACAACGGCTACGTCGCCCGCCGCAGCGGCGCCGGCACCAAGACCGATACGCCGCTGATCGAAACCCCGCAGTCGATCAGCGTGATCCCGCGCGAACGCTTCGAGGAACAAGGCGCGCAAACCCTGCGCCAGACCCTGAACTACAGCGCCGGCCTGGTATCGAGCTACTTCGACAGCCGGGTCGATTCGGTCACCTCGCGCGGCGGCAATCCGGCCATGCTGCAGGATGGCGTGCAATCGAACTTCGGCAGCTACAACACCACCCGTCCCGACCCGTACACCCTGGAGCGGGTCGAAGTGCTGCGCGGGCCGTCGTCGGTCCTGTACGGCTAGGGCGGCATCGGCGGCGTGGTCAACCTGGTCTCCAAGCGGCCAATGGCAAGCTCGCAGCGCGAAGTGCAGGTACAAGTCGGCAGCAACAGCCGCAAGCAGGTTTCGCTCGACCTCAACCAGGTGCTGGACAACGACGGCCACTGGCTGGCGCGCCTGGTCGCCGTGGGCCGCAACAGCGGCACGCAGTTAAACATGGTGGACGACGATCGCAAATTGATCGCCCCCTCGCTGACCTGGGCGCCCAATGCGGACACCTCGCTCACCTTGCTGGCCCTGCGCCAGGAAGACCAGAGCGGCTCGATGATCGGCTTCTTCCCTTGGCAAGGCACGCTGCTGCCGACCACATTCGGCCAGATCCCGACCAGCCTTTTCACCGGCGAACCAGGCTACGACGCCTACGACACCGAGCAGACCGCGCTCGGCTACCTGTTCAGCCACCGCTTCAACGATGCCCTGAGCGTGCGCCAGACCCTGCGCAAAACCAAAAGCGAAGTCGATTACCGCAGCGCCTACACCAGCTTCACCGCCGTTGCGGCGACCGGCCGGCCGGCGCGGCCGGTATTCAACGCCGACCAGCGCACCATCAACCGCGACCTGACACAGAACCTGAATAATCTGGAAACGCTAATGGTCGACACCCAGTTCGAAGCCAAGCTGGCCACTGGTCCGCTGCAGCACACGATCCTGTTCGGGGCCGACGTGCAGCGCGTCGAAACACGCCAGGCCAGCGGCCGTGGCGTGGCCGCGCCGCTCGACGTGTACGCGCCGGTGTACGGCAACTACACCGCGCCGGCATCGCTGGCCCACCTGCCGGACACCAATCTGCGCCAGAACGGTTACTACGTGCAAGACCAGGTCAAGTACGGCCCGACATGGGTAGCGGTGCTCGGCCTGCGCCATGACGGCGTGACCAACGATGTTGAAGGGCGCGCCAGCGCGCGCACCGACGACAGCGCCAACACCAAACGCGTCGGCCTGCTGTACCTGGCAGACGGCGGCTGGTCGCCGTACGTCAGCTACGCCGAATCGTTTTTGCCGTTGGGCGGCGTGGACCTGGCTGGCAAAGCTTTCCAGCCGCAGCGCGGCGAGCAGTGGGAAGCGGGCCTGAAATGGCAGCCGTCCGGGCGCAAGCTGATGACCACCCTGGCCGTGTACGACCTGCGCGACACCAACCGCAAGACCAGCGACCCGGCCAACCCGCAAAACAGCATCCAGATCGGCGAAGTACACGTGCGCGGGCTGGAACTGGAAAGCGCCGGCAAGCTGGGCCGCGACTGGGACTGGACCGCCGGCTACGCCTACACCGACGCCACCGTCTCGCGCAGCAACGGCGCCGACAAGGGCAAGCGCCTGAGCGGTATCCCCACGCACAACGTGTCGGCCTGGCTCACGCACCGCTTCACCGTGGCGCAGCAGGATGGCTTCAGCGCAGGCGCCGGCGTGCGCTACCTCGGCTCCTCGATGGACGGCCTCGATCAACTCGAAACGCCCGCCATCACCCTGCTCGACGCCATGCTCTCGTACAGCAGCGGAGCGCTGCGGGTGGCGTTCAACGTCACCAACCTGACCGACAAGGTCCAGATTTCGACCTGCCTCGCCCGCGGCGACTGCTTCTACGGCCAACGCCGCGCCGTCGCCTTGAACGCCCGCTACACTTTTTGAGCTTCCCTGAATGAACATGACTTTACATCCCCTCGCGCTGGCCATCCGCTCGGCGCTGCTGTTTTCCCTGGTCGGCGCCGCGCATGGCGCCGCACCTGAAGCCGCGCTCGATGACGCGCCTGTCAGCGTCGTCGAAATCCGTGGCGACAAGGACGACGGCAGCTCGTACGGCGCGCGCGCCGCCAGCACCGCCACGCGCTTCAATTTGTCGCTGCGCGAAACGCCGCAGTCGGTCACCGTCATCACGCGCCAGCGCATGGACGACATGAAGCTGACCAGCATCGCCGACGTGCTGGTGCAAACGCCCGGCATCACCGTGCAGGAGAACGACACCGAGCGCACCGGCTTTTCCTCGCGCGGTTTTTCGATCAGTAACTTCCAGGTCGACGGCGTGGCCGCCAACTACAGCTCGGGCAACAGCGCCCTGTTCGATACCGCCCTGTACGACCGCATCGAAGTGGTGCGCGGCGCGACGGGGCTGGTGACCGGCGCGGGCGATCCGTCGGCCACCATCAACATGGTACACAAGCGCCCGACGCGCCAATTGAGCGGCTCGGCCTCGGTCAATGTCGGCTCGTGGGACATGCGGCGCGTGCAGGCCGACATATCGGCGCCCTTGAATGAAGCAGGGACGGTGCGCGCAAGCTTGATTGGCGTGGTGCAGAACCGCCATTCGCACCTGGACCTGTACAAGGAGCGCAAAATCGTCGCCGGCCTGCTTGTCGAGGCCGACCTGGGGACGGGCAGCCTGTTGACCGTCGGCGCCGACTACCAGCACAACACGCCGAAAGGCACGACCTGGGGCACCACCCCGCTGTTCTTCAGCGACGGCACGCCGGCCAGGCTGCCGCGCTCCTTCAACGTGGCGGCCGAGTGGAGCAGCTGGGAGCGCACCTACCGCAATGTGTACGCCAACCTCGAACACCGCATCAACGACGACTGGAAGGTGAAGGTATCTTACAACCGGCTCGATTCGACCTCCGACGGTGCCCTGTTCTACGGCGGCAGCGGCTATCCGAACCGCGACGGCAGCGGCCTGACCGCGTGGATCGGCGTTTTCCCGTATGAAGAAACGCAGGATAACCTGGACCTGTACGCCACCGGCGGCTTTACCCTGTTCGGCCGCAAGCACGAACTGGTGGCAGGCTGGAACGGCTGGCGCCGCGAGGGCGTGAGCCCTGCGGTCGCCACCGAAGATCCGCTGCCGTTTTCGCTGGCGATTCCAGACTTCCGCAACTGGACCGGCAAGGTGCCGCAACCGACAACTTGGCGCACCGGCGCGCGCAGTGCAGCGGTGACCGAGCAGTCGGGCGCCTACCTGGCGGCGCGCCTGCGCCTGGCCGATCCGCTGCAGGTGATCGCCGGCGCGCGCCTGAGCACCTGGAAGACCCGCACCGACAACGTCAACACCAGCGGCGGGTTTGTCAACGCCACCGGGCGCTACGCATCGAAGGACGTGCTCACGCCGTACGCCGGCGTGCTGTTCGACCTGGCCCCGAACACCTCGCTGTACGCCAGCTACAGCGACTTGTTCAAGCCGCAGAACTACAAGGACAAGGATAACAACTTCCTCGACCCGGTCACCGGCAGCAACGTGGAAGCGGGCGTGAAGGCCGAATTTTTCGGCGGCCGCCTGAACGCCGCCGTCGCCGTGTTCGAAGCGGAGCAGGACAACCTGGGCGAAGAGGATGCCTCGGTGCCGCAGGGCGTGTTCCTGGCCGATGGCAGCCGTCCCTACATCTCGACCGGCAAGGGCACCAAAAGCCGTGGCATCGAAGCAGAGGTATCGGGCTCGCCGATGACGGGTTGGCAGCTTGCGGCCGGCGCCACGCGCAGTACCTCGCGCAACGCCAAGGATGTCCTGGTCAACACGATCCAGCCGCGCGACATGCTGCGCCTGACCAGCACCTGGCGCCTGCCGGGCGAATGGCGCGATGTGACGATCGGCGGCGGCGTGAACTGGCAGAGCGAGATCTACGTCACGGCCACCAGCCCGGCCGGCAAGGTGCGCACCAGCCAGGCCGCTTACACGCTGCTCAACCTGATGGGCCGCTACCAGATCACGCGCCAGCTCTCGGCCGGCGTGAATATCAATAACCTGCTCGACAAAACCTACTACCGCAAGGTGGGCTTCTACAACGGCGGCTATTACGGCGAGCCGCGTTCGGTGTCGGCCAACCTGCGCTATCAATACTGATCATAACAAGGACACACCATGAACAAGCTTGCACGCTCCCTCCTCGCCACCTTGCTGTGCGGCGCTTTTGCCAGCGCCAACGCGCACCAGATCTGGATCGAACAGGATGGCAAGACCGCTTCCGTGTATTTTGGTGAATTCGGCGAGAACCTGCGCGAAGCCTCGCCCGGTCTGCTCGACAAATTCGTCGCGCCCAGCGCCACCCTGGTCGGCGCCGGCGCCGACCGCGCACTGAAACTCGACAAGACCGCCGGCGCCTTCGTGCTGTCGGCCCGCGCGGCCGTTGGCCAGAGCATCATCGCCGAAGAAGCGAACTACCCGGCCTTTGAAAAGAAAACCGGCGACACGGTCGTGCGCTCGATCTGGACCCCGGCCGCGCGCCTGGTCAACGGCAGCGCCGCGCAGCAGGCGCGCCTGACGCTCGACATCGTCCCGACTGGGAAAGCAGGCCAGTTCCAGCTGAGCTACCAGGGCAAGCCGCTGGCCAAGACCAAGGTCGGCGTGGTGGCGCAATCGGGGTGGGCCAGGGAAGCGCAAAGCGACGAGCAGGGCATGGTCAACTTCGCCATGCCGTGGAAAGGCACCTACGTGCTCGAAGCGCACCACACCGACAAAACCGCCGGCCAGCGCGACGGCAAACCGTACGACGTGGCCACCTACGTCACCACCATGAGCATGGTGCAGACAGTGGGCGCCGCCGCCATCGCCGCGCCGCCGGCGGCCAAGCCGAACGTCAATACGCCGTAACATGCGCCTGTCCGCCCCTCTCGCTTACCGGCTCGGCGTCGGCTCGCGCGCGCTCGCCGCCATCCTCGGCGGCTACCTGCTGGCGGCGGCCGCCAGCGCCCTGCTTGCGCTGCTGCTGCCGCGCGTGACCGGTACCGGGCGCGCCGACGCCGTCATCGCCGCCACCCTGGCCTCGTTCGCCATCTACACCGGCGCCGTGATCTGGGTGTTCGCCGCCCGCAGCGCCACGCGCGCCTGGCTTGGCCTGCTGCTGCCCGCGGCCGGCATGGCCGCCATTGTCTATCTTCTGTACCGGAACGTCCCATGAAAGAAAATCTTCGCCAGTCGATGGCCTGGCTGCACACCTGGTCCGGCCTGTTGACGTGCTGGGTCCTGCTGGTGATCTTCGCCGGCGGCACCGCCAGCTACTACCAGGAAGAAGTCACCTTGTGGATGGAACCGGAACTGCACGGGGTGGCCGCCAACAAAGCCAGCAGCGTCGACGCCGCCGGGATGGCCGTCAAGGCGCTGCAGGAACGCGCACCGGACGCGCCGCGCTGGTTCATCAACCTGCCAACCGCGCGCAACGGGGCCGTGCGCATCGCATGGACCGCGCCGCCACCGCCCGAGGGCGCGCCGCGCAAACGCCAGCGCCTCAAGTCGGCCCTGATCGATCCTGTCAGCGGCGCCGCGCTGGCCGAACCGCGCGCCACCCGTGGCGGCGAGTTCCTGTACCGCCTGCACTTCGACCTGCACTACATGTCACCCCTGTGGGCGCGCTGGATCGTGGGCTTTTGCGCGATGTTCATGCTGGTGTCGATCATCAGCGGCGTGATCACGCACAAGCGCATCTTCAAGGACTTTTTCACCTTCCGGCCGAACAAGGGCCAGCGTTCCTGGCTCGACGCGCACAACGCCACGGCGGTGCTGGCACTGCCGTTCCACCTGATGATCACCTACACCGGCCTGGTGACCCTGATGTTCATGTACATGCCGGGCGCCGCCCAGGTGGCATACAAGGGCGACCGCGACAAATTTACCGAAGAAGTATTTCCGAGCGCCGGCAAGCCGGCCAAGGCGCCGGGCGAGGCGGCCGCGCTGGCGCCGCTGCGGCCGATGCTGGAGCAAGCCGAGGCCCATTGGGGCGGCGGCGGCCGCGCCGGGCAGATCACGGTCAATCATCCGAACCACGCCAACGCCAGCATCTCGATCACGCGCGCGGGCGGGCGCGACCTGTCGTACAAGCAGCCGGCGATGCAGTTCGACGGCGTCACCGGCGCCAGGCTGGCCAGCGCGGGCGAGCAACTGGCGCCGCCGGCGGCGACCCACGGCGTGATGTATGGCCTGCACGTGGCGCGCTTTGCGGAGCCGCTGCTGCGCGCGCTGTTCTTCATTTCCGGCCTGGCCGGGTATGCGATGGTGGCGACCGGCGCCATCCTGTGGGCGGTCAAGAGCCGCCAGGCGCAGGCCAAGGCGCTCAAGGCCGGTGCGCGCATCGGCTTCGGCACGCGTTTGGTGGAGGCGTTGAACATCGGCGCGATTGCCGGCCTGCCGATTGCGCTGGCCTGCTACTTCTGGGCCAACCGCCTGCTGCCGCTCGGGATGGATCAACGGCCGGAGAACGAAATCGCCGTCTTCTTCGCGGCCTGGGGCGCCGCCGCGCTGCTGGCGCAGATCAAGCCGGATCGCGCAATGTGGCGCTTGCAGCTGGCCGCCGGTGCGCTGCTGTTCGGCGCGATCCCGCTGCTCAATGTGTTGACGACCTCGTCGCACCTTGGCGTGACCCTGGTCGACGGACCGAGCGCCGTGGCGTGGTTCGACATCACGGTGCTTGCACTGGGCCTGCTGCTCGCTTATGGCGCGCTGCGGCTTGGGCGCGGCGGGGTCAAGCAAGCAAAGACGGCGGCGGCCAATGCAGCAGTCGAGGTGGCGTCATGAGCGGCGTATCGTATATGGTGGCGGTGTTCGCGCTCTGTCATGCCGGTTTCGGTGCGCTGAGCGTGGCGATGCAGCGGCACTACGCCGACATGCACGGTCGCGGGCGGGAAGCGCCGCCGGCGTTGCGGCGGCGCTTGCAGGCCGCCGGCGCGAGTGCGCTGGCGCTGGCACTGGCGGCCGCAGTACACAAGGGTGGCGCCGGGCACGGCATCTTGACATGGCTGGGCGCGATGACGACGGCGGCGCTTGCGCTGATGATGTTGCTGACCTACGCCCCGCAGCGGGTGGCGCGGCTGGCGCGGGCGGCCGGCGTTATCGGGATGATCGCGTTCTTGCTGGGCGGGCTCGTTTAGCAATCGCACAAGGCGCCTGGCAAGCGCTGGGCTACAATCGAAGCCGACATTCTCAACGTGCGGAGCTCGTGATGAAAACATTGTTTGTGGTGATGGCGTTCCTGCTCGCCGGCTGCGTTTCCAAGCCGCAGGGAATCGAACCGGTGGCCAATTTCGATTCGGCCAGATATCTCGGTAAATGGTACGAAATCGCGCGACTCGATCATTCCTTCGAGCGCGGATTGAGCCGGGTCACGGCCGATTACAGCATGCGCGATGACGGCGGCATCAAGGTGATCAATCGCGGCTATAACGCCGAAAAGAAGGAATGGAAGCAGTCCGAAGGCAAGGCGTATTTTGTCGAGCAACCGGATGTCGGCTACCTGAAGGTGTCGTTCTTCGGTCCCTTTTACGGTTCCTATATCGTGTTCGACCTGGAACGCGACAATTACGGCTATTCGATGATCAGCGGCCCGGATAAATCGTATTTCTGGCTGCTGTCACGCACCCCGATAATGGATGAGGCAACAAAAAAGCGCGTGGTCGGTCAAGCCCAGGCGCTCGGCTTCGATACCTCGACACTGATTTATGTCGATCAGTCCGCAGTCAGTCAATAGTCAGTCAACAATCCGCAGCGAGAAATCGGTGGCCTTGATGTCTTTGGTCAGGCTGCCGATGGAAATACGATCCACGCCCGTTTCGGCAATTGCCCGCACACTGTCCATATTCACCCCGCCCGAGGCTTCCAGCAGCGCGCGGCCGGCATTGAGTTCGACTGCGTGGCGCATTGTCGCCAATTCAAAATTATCGAGCAGGACCGAGGTGGCGCCGGCGTCCAGCGCTTCGCCCAATTGGGCTAAAGTTTCCACTTCAATTTGAATCGATACGCCGGCATCCAACGCCTGGGCGGCGGCCAGCGCCTTGCCCACGCCGCCGGCAGCCGCGATATGATTTTCCTTGATCAGGATGCCGTCATAGAGCGCCATGCGCTGGTTCTTGCCGCCGCCCACCCGCACCGCGTATTTTTGCGCCTGGCGCAGGCCCGGCAGGGTTTTGCGGGTGTCGAGGATGGCCGCCTTGGTGCCTTCGACGACCTCGACGTAACTGCGCGTCACGGTCGCCACGCCCGACAGCAATTGCATGAAGTTCAGCGCGGCGCGCTCGGCCGTCAGCAAGGCGCGCGGCGGCGCTTCGATGGTACAGACCACGCTGCCGGCGTTCATCAGGTCGCCTTCGGCATATTGCCAGTCCACATCGATACTCGGATCGAGGGCCAGCATCACGCCTTCGAACCACGGGCCGCCGCAGAGCACGGCTTCTTCGCGCACGATGACGCGGGCGCGCACGCGGGTGTCGTCCGGCACCAGTTTGCCGGTCAGGTCGCCGCTGCCGACGTCTTCCAGCAAGGCGGCCAGCAGGTTCGATTCGAACGCGGTTTGCAACGCCGCATCAAAGACGGCGTAGGGATTTCGTAAATTGCTCATGCTGGGCCTACTCCGGAAAACAGGGTTGCTTCATTGGCCAACGGGCTGGTCGGCAAGGCTTTGGCTTTTTTCGCTGCGGCGAAGTCGAGCATGCGGTCGATGGCGCGCACGGCTTCCTTGCCCACTTGCGGGTCGACATGGATTTCATTGCTGCCGCTTTCCAGCACATCGGCCAGGTTTTGCAGGCCGTTCATGGCCATCCACGGGCAATGCGCGCAGCTCTTGCAGGTGGCGCTGTTGCCGGCCGTTGGTGCTTCGATGAAATGCTTGCCCGGTGCGGCGGCGCGCATCTTGTGCAGGATGCCGTTATCGGTGGCAACGATGAAGGTAGTGGCGTCCATTGTTTGCGCGGCGTTGATCAGCTGCGTCGTGGAGCCGACCACATCGGCCAGGGCCACCACATTGGCCGGCGATTCGGGATGGACCAGCACGCGCGCCTCGGGATGCTCGGCCTTGAGCAGGTCGAGTTCGATGCCCTTGAATTCGTCATGCACCAGACAGGAACCCTGCCACAGCAACATGTCGGCGCCGGTTTGCTTTTGAATGTAGGAACCAAGGTGCTTGTCCGGCGCCCACAGGATTTTCTTGCCTTGCGCGTGCAGGTGGGCCACGATGTCCAGTCCGATGGACGAGGTCACCATCCAGTCGGCGCGGGCCTTGACGGCGGCGCTGGTGTTGGCGTACACCACCACCGTGCGGTCGGGATGGGCGTCGCAAAAGGCCGAGAATTCGTCAGCCGGGCAACCGAGATCGAGCGAACAGGTGGCGTCCAGGTCGGGCATCAGGATGCGTTTTTCGGGACTGAGGATCTTGGCGGTCTCGCCCATGAAGCGCACGCCGGCGACGACCAGCGTTTTGGCCGGATGATCGCGGCCGAAGCGCGCCATTTCGAGCGAATCGGAGACGCAGCCGCCGGTTTCCTCGGCCAGGTCTTGCAAGTCGCCATCGACGTAATAGTGGGCGACGAGCACCGCTTCGCGCTCTTTCAAGAGGCGCTTGATGCGCTCCTTGAGTGCCGTTTTTTCGGCGGCGGACGGCGTGGCCGGGGCACGTGCCCAGGCTTGCGCGGTGCAGCTCAGGCCGGCTTGGGGATGCTCGTATTCAATGGACTTGATAGGGAGAATATTCATATCGGTACTATCTCACAAGAGAAGATTCATTGCAGGGAGTACCCGCAGAATGCCGCGCGGGCACCTTGGTGCCCCACCTTGGTGCGCCACCTTGGTGCGCCACCTTGGTGCCCGGGATCAACGGGGCGCCAGGGCCCCGCTTTCACTCTTAGTCGATACCCTGGCTGGTCAGGTAATCTTCGTAGTTGCCGCGGTAGTCGACGATTTCGTTTTCCTTGATTTCGAGGATGCGGTTGGCCAGCGACGAGACGAATTCGCGGTCGTGCGAGACGAAAATCAGGGTGCCGGTGTATTTTTCGAGCGCAATATTAAGCGACTCGATCGATTCCATGTCCATGTGGTTGGTCGGTTCGTCGAGCAGCATGACGTTGTGGCGGCCGAGCATCAGCTTGCCGTACATCATGCGGCCTTTTTCACCGCCGGACAGCACGCGTACCGATTTCTTCACATCGTCGCCGCCGAACAGCAGGCGGCCAAGGATCGAGCGCACGGCCTGGTCGTCGTCGCCTTCCTTGGTCCACTGGCCGATCCAGTCGGTGAGGACGGCGTCGGTGGCGAATTCTTCGGTCGGATCTTGCGGCATGTAGCCGACATTGGCGTTCTCGGCCCACTTGACACGGCCGGTGTCCGGCTGCAAACCGGTCAGTTCGGCGCCGATCGAGCGCAGCAAGGTGGTTTTGCCGGCGCCGTTGGCGCCGATGATGGCGATGCGCTCGCCGGCCTCAACCATGATGCTGAAATTCTTGAACAGCTGGCGGTCGTACTTTTTGGAAATGCCTTCGACTTCCACCGCCAGGCGGTGCAATTTCTTCTCGGCTTCAAAGCGCACGAAGGGATAGGCGCGCGACGACGGTTTGATGTCGTCGACCTTGATCTTGTCGATCTGCTTGGCGCGCGATGTGGCCTGGCGCGCCTTGGACTTGTTGGCGGCGAAGCGGCGCACGAAGTCTTGCAGCTCGGCGACTTTTTCCTTGGCCTTGGCGTTGTTGGCCAGTTGCTGGTTGCGCGCCTGGGTCGAGGCAAACATGTACTCGTCGTAATTGCCCGGATACACCTTCAAGGTGCCGTAATCCATGTCGGCCACGTGGGTACACACCTGGTTCAGGAAGTGGCGATCGTGGGAAATGATGACCATGGTCGAATTGCGGTCGTTGAGCACGTCTTCGAGCCAGCGAATCGTGTTGATGTCCAGATTGTTGGTTGGCTCGTCGAGCAGCAGGATGTCGGGATTCGAGAACAGGGCCTGCGCCAGCAGCACGCGCAGCTTCCAGCCCGGCGCCACGGCGCTCATCGGCCCCTGGTGCTGGTCAATCGAGACGCCGGCGCCGAGCAGCAGTTCGCCGGCGCGCGCTTCGGCCGAGTAGCCGTCGTATTCGGCAACCTTGCTTTCGAGCTCGGCCGCGTGCATGTAGTCGTCGTCGGTCGCTTCCGGGTTGGCGTAGATGGCGTCGCGCTCGGAGATGGCGTTCCACAGCTCGGTGTGGCCCATCATCACCACGTCGAGCACGCGCATGTCTTCGAACGCGAACTGGTCCTGGCGCAGTTTGCCGAGGCGCTCGTTGGTGTCGAGCATGACGTTGCCGCCCGATGGTTCAAGGTCGCCACCGAGGATCTTCATGAAGGTCGACTTGCCGCAGCCGTTCGCGCCGATCAGGCCGTAACGGTTGCCGTCACCGAATTTGACGGAGATGTTCTCAAACAGCGGCTTGGCGCCGAACTGCATGGTGATATTTGCTGTGGATAACATGCGTGATGGGTCTCTTGCGAATGGAAACAGGCGCTGGGCGCGAATCGGCCATTATACAATATGCGCCGCCGGCCACTGCCAGCAGCAGCGAAAAACGCGGCCGGAGGGCACAGTCTTCGCCGACACGCTTGACCGCGAGGAAAACACGGCGCCGACTTTGCGCTGGACAAGGCTGCGCATCGGACGGGACGCTGCGGCTGGCGCCTGCCCGGTCGGCGACCGTGCCCGATGGCGCTAGTATTGATGTATGTCGATGTCGATGAGCTTGCCCGCCGCATCATAATAGAGATCGAGATAATCGACATCCGCCCCAATACCGCTGCAATAGCCGAGCGGATATTGCTCTTTGTTGCCGTGACCGTCAGGTGCCTTGCCGAGAAGTTCAAGCACGCGTTCGCGCGGCATGCCAACCCTGATGACCTTATTGACGATATCGTCAGCCATGCCGCCCCGCATGCAATTGGACAGATCGTCATCGGTCATCGGCGATTTCCATATCGTCGGATCGAATTTGTCGCCGTTAAAAGGCGACAATATCGCGCCCAGCACTTTGAAAATTCCGATGAGCAGGACGATGCACAACACCGGGATGATGATTTTCCTTGCCTTGCTTGAAATGTGCATTCATTGACCGATCTGGCGTTGTCTTCAATATGTGCGGTTTGTGGTGCTTGAGGCGGCCGACTGTCCGCTTGGTGCGTGCCAGCATCAGCGCAATGTTGCGATTAGACTATTTCGCATCAAACTTCGTCAACGCTTGATTTGTAAGTTCTATCGTCACTGCATCGTGCTCCGCCGTGCATGCAGTGGCGGGCAAATTTTCCTGCATCCGGTCGAGCCGGGGCGTGAAATGGCTGTCAAAAAACAGATCGGACGGCCTTATCACTCAACGCGAAGGAGAATGCGACATGCCGACATTATTTGCGCTCCTCTTCTCACCCCTTGCCATCGTCATGTCGTCGCCGGCGATGGCTTCGAGCAATGTCAATCTTGACGAACCTGGCGCCCTGGCGCGGCTTGAACGCGACAATCCCGCGCACGCCCGTTCCATTGGGCAGATTTTGCGGGCAGCGCCCAAGTTCACACCGCGCCATCTCGCGCAATGGATGAGAACCAGCTTCGATGCAGACATGGTGTCGACGCAGCTGATGAAGACATGCGACCCACCCCAGTCCAGGCTGTCATTCAAGCTCGGCAATACGCAATACAAGGCGACCGTCACGCTCGATGCGGTCGGCGCCCTGCGCGTGCCGGCGGGTTGAGGTGACTTTGAAGGGCTGAAACCGTCAAGCCGGCGCGGACGGCGCGCGCTTGATACCGAAGTCGCTCGCCTTGATTTTTGCCATCCGCCCCACCACTGGATCGAACATGTCGCTATTAAGTGACGACAGGATCGCGCTGATCACATTAACGATGCCAACGAGCAGATGAGCAATAGCACCGGGCTAAAAATGCTTCTGGATTTGCTTGAGCAAATTACACGTACTAGCCCGCAGTCGCTTGAACGCAGCTATTGGATTTCGTTTTATGGAGGTTGACTGCGCAGATCATGAACACGCCCAGGAGCAGCATGGCATAGCTTGATGGCTCAGGAACCGGCGACGCCGTGCGAACCGAAAGCGACGTGAGGACCGCATTTGTGCGAAACACGTCGGTGGAATTGGGCCCGCGGTAGCTGTACACGAGGGTCGCCATGTCCGCACGACTCAGATCAAGTGACGATGGCAAGCGCGTACTCGTGAGCAGACTACCGTTGGCCTGCCAAAGAGCGAAAGTCAACGATTCGCTTCTGCCAGTATTCGGGTCCAAATTGTAGTTATTGAACACAAAAGAATCCGCACGGCCGACTGCGCCATCGGTAATTTCAATTCTCATGCCGCCGGCCTGAGGTTTCGGGGTAAAGCCATAACCGGACTGATCAACCTTGATCGTGGCGAGGTTCCTGGTAGCGCCATTGGTCGGATTACCGTATTCGGTATAGACTGAATTCGGGCTCTGGTAAGGCAGGTGGAGGGATGCGGGCGTGTCCAAGTCGATCGTGAAAGAGCCGCGCATTGTGTAACCGACCTCAATCGTAGTGTTATTGAACGAGATTGACTGCAACGAATCCACATGGGCGCCATGGTTCGTGAAATGCAGTGCTTCATCGATCTTAGCGGTGTAGTCGAAAGTGACCATCTCGGCACTGGCATTAGACGCTGCCAGCAAACCTAATGTAAATGCTGCAATGTATGATTTCACCTGATCTCGTTTATTAGTTAGCAAGCTTGTCATTAGACTACTCAACATGGATTCCGTCAACGCATCATTTGTAAGTTTCTTATCCGCTGGCACCGGCATTGGCACGAGCGCTGATCGAACCACGTTGGTGGAAAATGTTGAACACCGATCAGCGCTGAAGCGTTGTGTTCGACAGAGAGAGTGTGTGGAACGGTTTACGGTTAGCGACAACCAGTACCTCGGGCACCAAGAGGCTCGATTCTATCAGCGCCCATGCATAATGAAGGTGACGCTTGCTGGCTGACATACGGATCAAGCCGGGGCGCGCTTGATACCGAAGTCGCTCGTCTTGATTTTTGCCATCCGTCCATCTGGATGGTGCCAGACGATGCCTTCGATAAGATGCTCGTTCAGGTACTCGCGCAGGGCGCCGAAGCTGCGCGGGCAGTCCGGCAATTCATCTTTGCCGTGCGGAACGAGGATATGCTCCGTCAGCCGTTCCGGATTAGCGCCATGGCGGGTGCCGATTTTCGGGCCGCAGATTTCATATGTTCCGTCAGGCACCGCCCCGCCGGCAAACAGTTCGCGCATGCCCCATGCAATACCCTCGTTGATGCGCGCTGAATCCGGCCCCACCGCAGGCAACCAGCCCGGCCAGTGACCGGTGGCGTCGTCCGCCGCCGGCTGGGCCGGCATGAAGTCAGCTGGCGGCGTGCGTCCGGCCTTGGCGTCGTAACGTTTGTAGACAAGGCCCTCGGCGACCATGACTGCCATGCCATCCCACTTGCGGGTCGCCATGCCTTCGCCAGCGGCGACCCACGCGGCGGCCGGAACGATCTCGTCGCGCACCTGGCGGTCGCCATCGTAGTTACGTTGAAACAGAGAGACGATTTTCTTCACACGGTCCTATTCTGGCGCGATAATCCGCTCGCGCCTGCCCTGGTTAACGGATCGGATAGCCGTGTTTATACATATATAGATTCGATTAATGCGCCAGAAACGCACTATATTGCCCGCATTATGTTACATGGATACAAAGATTACCACTTTTATCATTCTCCCGGCTATAATTTCGCGCAGCAATAGCCCAATTACGCGTCAGGCTATCGCACCAACCTACTCGGGATATTTTATGCGAATGATATTGAGCAGCGCACTTGTCGCACTGGCCGCCGGCGTCTCCATGCCGGCTTCAGCGGTGGAAAACGGACCTGGCGTCTACGCCGGCGTTCAGCTCGGCCAGGCATCCTCGTCGAATGACCGGATTGAACGCGACGATTTGTCGATCGGCCTGCGCACTGGCTACCAGATCAACAAGCACATCGGCGTCGAGCTATTCAGAAATTCGCTCAGTTTTATCGAAATCGGCTATGGCTTCAACCGCAACGAGCCCGCCCACCCGGAAGAGCATTACGGCATCGCTGTCACGGGCGCCTTTCCTTTGAGCGAACGCTTCGACCTGACCGGCCGCGCCGGCATCGGCCGCACCAGGATGCATGCGGTCGTGGTCGGCAAGGACGACTATAACGAAACCGATCCGAGTATTGGCGGCGGCGTGCGTTTCAATTTCAATCCGCACTGGTCGATGAATGCCGAAGCGATGCGCCTGACCAAAACCAAGGTAACGGTCATCTCGACCGGATTTCGCTATCAGTTCTGAGCGATTTACTACACAAGGAAGTGTGATGAACGAAGCACAAGAACACATTATCGGTTTGGAAGAACAATTGCGGCTCGCCATGCTCGGCGCCGACGTCGACGCGCTCGATCGCCTGATTGCGCCAGACTTGCTGTTTACCACGCACATGGGCCAGGTCATCGGCAAGCAGCAAGACCTCGACATGCACCGTTCCGGCCTGCTGAAGTTCAGCGCGATCGAAGCGGGCGAGCGCATTGTTGCGGCGCACGGCCCGGTGGGCGTGATCTCGGCGCGCATGAACCTGGTTGGCAGTTTCGGCGAGTCGCCGTTCAAGCTGGACCTGCGCTGCACACGCACGTGGCGCCAGGCCGATGACGGCCAGTGGCAAATCCTCGCGGGCCACATGAGCATCGCCTGAGCGGCCACGCGGTTCAGCCGCGCGCGGCGAAGCGGCGCCACACCGCCTCCATCGGTCCCTGTGTGTGGCGGCGCAGCCACCAGCGGCTGAACACGGCCTGCACCACCATCAGCAGCAGGCACACGCCGAACAGTCCCGCGTGCGACAGCAGCGCGCCCAGGCGCAGCCCGGTCCCTTGCAGCAGAAGGCCGAACAGCACGGACTGCGCCAGGTAATTGGTCAGCGCCATGCGCCCGACCGGCGCCAGCCAGCGCGCCAGGCCCGCCAGCACCGGTTCCGGCGCGCGCATCACCAGGGCCACGTAGCCGGCCGCCAGCAAGGGGCCGGCTACTTCGACGAGAAACGATACAAATGCCGCCATCGAGCCGGCCGTGTGCGGATCGATGGCGTCGCGCAGCGCGGCCCAACCCCACCACAGGTTCACCGGCACGCCCACCCACAGCGCGGCCAGCAGCACCCTGCCCCACACCGCGCGATGGCGCCCGGGCCGCGTGAGCCAGCCCAGGCGCACACTGACCACGCCCATGAGGAACAGTAGCGCCACCTTGGGCAGGAAGTACAGCGAATTCGTCAGGTTGCCCCAGAAGTCGGACAGCCGCTCGCGCGCGATCGCGACGAACGTTCCCTCGCTGTACACCGCATGCGTGCGCGCGATTTCGTCCACGCCCCAGGTAACCGCTTCCGGCGGCATGCTCATCAACTGGTACGTCAGGTAGGCCATGAACACCAGTACCGCGACGTTGAGCGCGACCATCCGGCGCAGCGAGGCGACGATGCCCGACAAGCTGCGGCCCGCCTGCGTAAGGAGCCAGAAGCCGCAGATCGCGTACACGGTGAGAATATCGCCGAACCACAGAAAGGAGCCATGCAGCACGCCGCACCCGAGCAACCAGGTGACGCGCCGGCGATAGGTGGTCTTGATGCGATCGAGCCGCGGCCCCGGAAAATGCCGTCCTCCCGTCTGCAGCGCGAAGCCCGCGCCGAACAGGAATGCAAAGATCGGATAGAACTTCTGCTCCGCAAACGCGGCCACCACGAAGACCACCAACTGGTCGAGCAACGGCGCCTGCTGGCCGATGACGCCGTAGCGCGAGAAGTTATTCCCGATCGCGAAGCCCCACACGTTCACCAGCATGATGCCGAAGACGGCGATGCCGCGCAGCGTGTCGATGCGCACCGAGCGCACTGCCTTCATTGGCGCATCCAGTCGCGCAGTTCGTAGTACCAGTAGGTCATCTGGGCGGCCGCCAGGCCGGCACGGCCGCCAGCCGCCGGCAGGCCCCACGCGGCAAAGCGCGCCAGCGCAGCGCCGTCGCCGGCGATGGCGGCGGCGAGCACCTCGCCGGCCAGGGTGGTCGGCGCCACGCCATGGCCGCCGAAGCCCATGCCGTACCACAGGCCATCGGGCAGACGCCCGATCTGCGGCATCTGGTGGCGCGCGTAGCTCATCATGCCGCTCCACGCATGCGTCACGCGCACGCCGGCCAGTTGCGGGTAGACCTTGAGCATATCCTGGTGCAGCAGGCGCGCGACGTCTGCGCCGCCGCGCTCGCGTACCGCGATGCGCCCGCCCCACAACAGGCGAGAGTCGGGCAACGGGCGGTAGTAATCGAAGGCGAAACGGGTGTCGTAGACGGCCGCGCCGGTGCGCATTGCCGTTTGCAGGCGCTCGCCCAGCGGCTCGGTCACCATCACGTAGGTGGCGATCGGCAGCGCCGCGCGCGCCAGGCGCGGATGCAGTTTTTCGATGTAGCCGCCGCAGCACACGACCACGTCGCGCGCGCGCACGCTGCCGGCGGCCGTGCTCACGAGCCAGCCCTCGCCGTCGGCGGCGATGCTGGCGGCCTTGCTGTGTTCATGCACGCGCACCCCGTTTTGCGCCAGCACGCGAGCCAGCCCCTGCGCATATTTGAGAGGATGGAAATGAAACGCGGCCGGCTCGAACAGGCCGCCGAAATAGCGCGTCGAATCGAGTTTGTCGGCCAACTGCGCGCGCGAGACGCGCTGCCATTGAACGCCCATCTTCTCCATCATGAAGCGCTGCTGCGCGTCGAGCAGGCGCGCATCGTCGAACCAGTTGGCCAGGTACACGCCTTCATGGCGGGCGTCGCAATCGATGGCGTAGTCGTCGAGGCGGCGGCGAATGCGTTCGGCCGCGTCGAGCGTCATCTGGTACAGGCCGCGCGCAGCATCGACGCCGACCTTGGCAACGATGCCGCGCGCGCCGAGCGAAAAACCGCCGAAGACAAAGCCGCCGTTGCGTCCAGAGGCGCCGTGGCCGACGCGCTGCGCGTCGAGCAGCACGATATCGCGCACGCCGCGCTCCATCAGGCCGATCGCGGTCGCCAGGCCCGCAAAGCCGGCGCCGATGATGCATACCGCCGCATCATGCGGGCCGGCCAGCGCGGGATACGCCTGGCCGGGCGACGTGGCCCGGTAGTAGTCGTGCGCCGCCAGGGCCTCAAGCATGCGCGATGGTCGGATAGTCGCTCATGGTCAGCGTGAAGCCGGCGGCGTCGGAAACGAGCTGCGCGCGCGCGCCGAACGGAATCGTCACGCGCTGCGGCGTGTGCCCGAACTGCAGGCCGGTGAGCACGGGAATCGGCAGGTTGGCGCGCAGGTAGGCCAGCATGGCGTCAAAGTCGTAGCCATTGTCGGCGGGCGAGAGGCGGTAGCCCGAAAAATCGCCCAGTACCAGCGCCTTCTGGCGCGCCAGCACGCCGGACTGCAGCAGTTGCAGCAGCATGCGCTCGATGCGGTAGGGATGCTCGTTGATGTCTTCGACGAAAACGATGCCGTCGTCGATGCGCGCGAACCACTCGGTGCCCAGCAGCGAGATGAGCATGGCCAGGTTGCCGCCCCAGATCGTGCCCTCGACGTCGAGCTGTGGATTGCCGCACACGCAGGCGCGCACGACATGGCGCGGGCCTTGCAGGCAGTGCCAGAAGTCGTGCTGCGTGAACGCCACCGGTTCGGCAGCCCCGAAGTCGCTGTAGAACATCGGCCCGGCGTAGCTTTGCGCACCGGTTTGCGCCATCAGGCCCATATGGAAGGCGGTGAAGTCGCTGTAGCCGACAAAGATCTTGCCGCTGTCGGCCATGCGCGCGAAATCGATGCGCGGCAGCAGGCGCGTGAGGCCGTACTGGCCGCGCAGCGCCATGACCACCTGCACCTGCGGGTCGCTGGCGGCGGCGTTGAGCTGCTCCAGGCGCGCCTCGTCGGTGCCGCCGAAGCGCTGGAAGACCTTGTCGGCCTCGAAGTAATTGTGGACGGTGTGGCCCTGCGCGATGAGGGAGGCGATGCCGCGTTCGATGACGTCATTGTCGCGGCCGAAGCCGCTCGGGGCGACGATGGCGATGCCGATGGGGGGTAGGTTCACTGTTTTTCGAAAAGCCGCGCTGTGGAGTCGGGGCTTATCTTACCGTGCGCGTGCTCATCGATCAAGGCGAGCAGCCGTTCGATCAGTTGCGGCGGCAGGTCGTGGCCCATGCCCTCGATGACGTGCAGGCGCGCGCCGGGCACCAGGCGCGCCGTGTCTTCGCCGCCGGCCAGCGGCACCAGCGGATCGGCCGCGCCGTGGATGACCAGCGTGCGCACGCGGATCGACTTGAGCAGTTCGCTGCGGTCGCCCGTGGCCACGATGGCGATCAGCTGGCGCGCCAGCCCACCGGGACACAGGTTGCGCCCGATCGCGCGCGCGATGCGCTCGCGCAGCAGGCGTTCGGGGGTGGGATAGGCCGGGCTGCCGATGACGCGCATGGTGTGTACCATGTGCTTGATCAGGCTGTCGAGGTCGCGCGTATTACGGGGTGGACGCATCAGCAGCGCGCGCGCTTCTTTGCGCGGGCCGGGCAAGCCGCGGCGCCCGCTGTCGGACATGATGGACGTGAGGCTGATGACGCGCTCGGGATGGCGGGCCGCCATGACTTGCGCGATCATGCCGCCCATGGAGGCGCCGACCACGTGGGCGCGCGCGATACCGAGGGCGTTGAGCACGCCGAGCGCGTCGGCGGCCATGTCGGACAAGGTGTAGGCGCTGCGCTGGGGCCAGCGCAGCAGGCGCTTGAGCCAGGCCAGCGACAGGCTCGGCGTGCCGGCATGGTCGAATTTGGTGGACAAGCCGCTGTCGCGGTTATCGAAGCGGATCACGTGGAAGCCGAGGTCGACCAGGCCGTCGACGAAATCGTCGGGCCAGGCGGTCAGTTGCATGCCCAAGCCCATAATCAGCAGCAACGGCGTGTCCTTGGGGTCGCCTGCTGTTTCGTAGGCGATCCGGATCCCGTTGGCGGTAAGAATAGGCATGCTCAGCTTGAAGACGAGTGATTGGTTAAGCCGCGTGACACGCGCCATGCATGCGGCGGAACAAGACTGCGTGCATGGACGCGATTGAGCATACCATCTTTGCGCGGTGGCTGGCATACCGTGCGTGTGGGCATGCCGGGGCTGACCGGAAAGCGCCGATCAACATCGATACAATGAGAACCGTCGTTCCCGCGCAGGCGGGAACCCAAGTTCGTTGCGCAGCAGTTGGCGGCTCGAGAAAATTGGGTTCCCGCCTGCGCGGGAACGACGGTGTTGAGATGATTGGCGCGCGGCGCCTGCCAGAACCCCCATCTCGCTGCCCGTTCCGGCCAAGCTCCCGCCCCCGCTATTGCGGCTCCGCCGCCTGCGCCGCCAGCCGCGCGGCCTGGGCCGCCTTGCGCCGCTCCGCAAAAAATGCACGCAGCATGCCGCTGGCCTCCTCGGCCATCACACCGCCAACGAGCTCGGTGTGATGATTCAACTGTTCCTGCTCGAACAAATTGAGCACCGAACCGCACGCCCCGGTTTTTGGATCGGGCGCACCGAACACCACGCGCGCCAGGCGCGCATGCATCATCGCCCCCGAACACATCACGCACGGCTCCAAGGTCACATACAGTTCGCATCCGGGCAAGCGATAGTTGCCCAGTTTTTCCGCGGCGGCGCGCAGCGCCACGATTTCGGCGTGCGCGGTCGGATCGTGGCGGCCGATCGGCTGGTTAAAGCCGGTCGCGATCACCTCGCCATCCTTGACCACCACGGCGCCGACCGGCACTTCGCCCAGGCTCCATGCATGTTGCGCCTGTTGCAGCGCCAGTTGCATGAAGGCTGGATCAGGCATCGGTAATCTCCGCCCAGCAATTCGGGGTTTCGTGCAGCACCAGCTTGTGCAGGTGCAAACCGGTACCAAAGCGGTCGGTATAGGCCGCCTTGAGAATATCGAAAGCGATCTGCGCCAGGTTCTCGACGGTCGGAATGCGGTCGATCACCACCGTCTTGTGGCCCGGCAGCGAGGCCAGGAACTCGCGCACCTTGTCGTCTTTTTCGTAGACCAGGAAGGCATGGTCCCAGACATCGACCAGGTGCTCCTTGGCCAGCGCCTTGATGTCCGAAAAATCCATGATCATGCCATTGTCGGAGTTGCCTTCGGCCTGGATGACGGCGCCCGTGAGCGTGATGTCGAGCGTGTAACGATGCCCGTGCAGGTTGCGGCACTGGCTTTTGTGGTCGGGAATGCGGTGTCCCGCGTCGAATTCGAGCTTGCGTGTAATCGTGAGCATGAAGTGCTTTAAGGTATCTGTAAAAGTTTATGGGTTTGCAAGCTCAGCTTCCACTTGGGATTGCGCTTGCAGGTCTCGATGGCGAGACGGGTGTTGTGTTCGCCCAGCGGGCCGTCCATCGGCTGCACGAAAAAGTTCTCGAAATCGAGATGTTCGTAGGCGCCCAGGTCCTGCTTGGCCTGGGGAATGACCACTTTGAGCTCATTGCCCTTTTCCACGACCAGCTTGGACCCCATCTTGGGGCTGACGCAGATCCAGTCGACGCCGGGCGGCACCGGCAAGGTGCCGTTGGTTTCGATGGCGATCTCGAAGCCGGCCGCGTGCATGGCGTCGATCAGCGGCGCATCCAGTTGCAACAAGGGCTCGCCGCCGGTGAAGACCACGTATTTGCTGTGCGGGTAGGAGGCCGGCCACAGGCTGTCGATCAGCGCCGCCAGGGCGTCGCCGTTGGCAAACTTGCCACCACGTTCGCCATCGGTGCCGACAAAATCGGTGTCGCAAAAGGTGCAGACGGCGCTGGCGCGGTCGCTTTCGCGCCCGGTCCACAGGTTGCAGCCCGAGAAACGACAAAAGACGGCGGGACGACCCGCGTGCGCGCCCTCTCCCTGCAGGGTGTAAAAAATCTCTTTAATGCTGTAAGTCACGTGATTATCCTAATCCTTAACCCTCCATTATAGCAAGGTCGGGTCGAGCAACTGGAAATCACCAAAAATGATGCCGTTACGACAGATACGTTCCCAATTGTAATAGAGTTGATCGGAGACAATATCGATGGTGATGACGGAGAGTAACTTGATCAGAGTCAGCTTGGACTTGCCAGCTTGTCTTATCAGATTTCTCGGAAGGTAATTATGCACATCACGCCCACCGCCCTCCTCGCCCTGTTCTGGATCTTGCTCATCGGCTGGGGCTTTTACGCCTTGCTGCAACGCCACCTGCGCCTGGACGACCAATTGACCGACATCGAAGCGCAACTGATCATCGAACGTCACGCGCGCGCCGTGGCCGAACTGGCGCTCGCCAACACCCATTTGTCGCTGTGCCAGGCGACCAAGCAGCAGGAAAGCGTGCGCGAAAGCGAACGCCAGCGCATCGCGCGCGACATCCATGACGACCTTGGCCAGAATCTGCTGGCGCTCAAGATCGACCTGCAACTGATGCATGTCAGTACCACCGGCGCTCATCCGCTGATGACGCAAAAGATCGATGGCATGATCGGCAACCTCGACAACACGATCAAGTCGCTGCGCGCCATCATTTACGACCTGCGCCCGATCGTGCTGGAAGCGGGTTTCCAGAGCGCGATGGAGTGGCAACTGAGCGAATTCACGCGCATGCACGGCATCCGCCATGCCTTCACGGCCGACGCCGACGCGCTCCATGCGCCCGAGGACGCCGAGCGCGACGCCATGCTGTACCGCATTGCACAGGAGGCGTTGTCGAACGTGGCGCGCCACGCGCATGCCACCGAGGTCGACATCAAGCTGCAGCGCTTCGGCGACATGCTCACCTTGCGCGTACAGGACAACGGGGTCGGCATGGTGCAGCATGGCAACGGGCGCGGCTGCGGCCTGCCGGGCATGCGGGAACGGGTGCGCGCCATCGGCGGCTGCTTTGCCATCGACAGCCTGCCCGGCAGCGGCGTGGTGCTGTCGGTGTCGATTCCCTTGACGGTTGCGTTTGCCGCACACTGACGCACGATCCTCCTCACCCTTGTGCTTTATCAATAGAAACGCCGTGCGCGACAGGCAAAATCAAGTCTTGTCGGCAGTCAACACTTTGCCGTCAAGAGTTTGTCACGAACAATTTCACGGGGGCGGCACATGATGAGCACGACGACAGTCCAGAGCGCGACGGCGCAGGCCGCACCGGAACAGGGCCGCGCGTTTGCCTACAAGCTCATGGAGATGCTGGCCGTTCCCGCATTTGTACTGGACAACGAGCGGCGGGTGATCATCTGGAACCGAGCCTGCGAGCGCCTGACCGGGGTGGCGGCGCAGGAAGTGCTGGGCACCCGCGATCACTGGCGCAGTTTTTATCAGGAAGCGCGCCCGACCCTGGCCGACCTGGTGGCGCAAGGCCGAGGCGAGGAACTCGACTCGCTGTATCCGCAGGCGGCCAAAAGCGGCCACGCGGACGGCCAGTTGGCGGCGCAAAGCTGGTGCGACATGCCGCGCTTCGGCGAGCGGCGCTACCTGGCCGTCGACGCCATCCCGATCTTTGGCGAGCACGGCAAGCTCGAAGCGGTGGTGCAGACCCTGCGCGACATCACCGACGAAAAAGCGGCCCAGGTTGCGCTCGAACAATTGGCCACGCTCGACGGACTGACCGGCCTGGCCAACCGGCGTTGCTTCGACAATACCCTCAGCGCCGAGTGGTCGCGCGCCCTGCGCCAGCAGCAGCCGCTATCGTTGTTGATGGTCGATGTCGACAATTTCAAGGCTTACAACGATGCCAACGGGCATCTGGGCGGCGATGAATGCCTCAAGCGCATCGCCGCAGCCGTGTCGCGGGAAATGCGGGCCAACGATCTGGTGGCGCGCTACGGCGGCGAGGAGTTTGCGGTGATCTTGCCGAACCAGTCGCTCAAGGGTGCGGCCATCGTTGCCGAGCGCATCCGCTGCCGGGTCGAGCAGCTCAAGGTGCCGAACGGACGCGGCGCCGATGAACACGTCACGGTGAGCATTGGCGCGGCCACCGCGATTGCCTCGCTGGACAGCACCGCCTGCCAGCTGGTGGCGACGGCCGACGCGGCGCTGTACCGCGCCAAGCACATGGGCCGCAACCGGATCAGCCTGCCAGCGAGCGAGCCCGACATCATCGCTGGGGCGCGGCCGGACGGCCAGGCCGCGCTAAGCGTGCGCTGAGTTGGCGTCCACGGCGGTGCCTGCCGCCGTGCCTACCGCGGTGCCTGCCGCCGTGCCTACCGCCGTGCCTACCGCCGTGGACATGGCCGCACTGGTGTATGCACAAATTTCCGCTGTTCTTTCCGTCCTGATTCTTTTATCCTGCGGCTACTATTTTTAGCCTCAGGAGACAATGTGTCCAAACTCATCCCGATCAGCCTGCTTGCACTGCCCGCGTTCGCCATGAACGCGCTGGCGGCCGCACCAGCCACGCCAGCCGGCAAAGCCGATGTTCTACCCTTCAAAGCCACCGAAAAAACCCTGGCCAACGGCCTGAAAATCATCGTCGTCCCGACCGGCTTCCCCAACCTGGTGTCGGTACAGATCCCTGTACAGACCGGTTCGCGCAACGAGATCGAGCCGGGCAAGTCGGGCTTCGCGCACTTTTTTGAACACATGATGTTTCGCGGCACCAAAGCCTATCCGCCTGAAAAATACCAGGACGTGATCACCAAGTCGGGCGCCCGCCAGAACGCCTACACCAGCGACGACCTGACCAATTATCACACCACCTTCGCCAAGGAAGACCTCGAAACCATCCTCAAGGTCGAGGCCGACCGCTTCCAGAGCCTGTCGTACGGCGAAGATGCATTCAAGACCGAATCGCGCGCCGTGCTGGGCGAATACAACAAGAACAGCGCCAATCCGATGTCCAAGCTGTTCGAAGTGCAGCGCGACGCCGCCTACACCACGCATACCTACAAGCACACCACGATGGGCTTCATCAAGGACATCGAGGACATGCCGAACCAGTATGCCTACTCGAAAGTGTTTTTCGACCGCTGGTATCGCCCGGAGCGCACCACCGTGATCATCGCCGGCGACGTCGAGCCGCAAAAGGCCATCGCCCTGGTCGAAAAATACTGGAGCAAATGGCAAAAAGGCAGCTACAAGAGCGAGGTACCGGCCGAGCCGGCGCCGACCGGGGCACTCTACAAGCATGTCGCATGGCCGACCCAGACCTTGCCTTTCGTCACGGTGGGTTTCCGCGCACCGGCGTTTTCCGCCACCGCCAAGGACCACGCCGCGCTGTCGATGCTGCTCTCGCTCTCGTTCGGCCGCACCTCCCCGCTCTACAAGCGGCTGGTACAGGATGAACAGAAGGTCGACCAGTTCAGCGATTACACGCCTGGCCGGATCGACCCGGGCCTGGCGACCATCATCGCCCGCGTGAAAAAGCTGGACGACACCGTCTATGTGCGCGACCAGATCATGCAGGTCATCGCGCAATTGCGCAACGTGCCGGTCACAGCGCAGGCGCTGGCCGATGCCAAGTCGGCCCAGAAATACGGCCTGATCCGCTCGCTCGACAATACCGAGCAGATCGCCGGCACCCTGGCCTCCTACGTGCATTACAACCGTTCCTACGGCACGCTGAACCAGTTCTACCGCGTCACCGACAGCCTGACCCCGGCCGACCTGCTGGCGGCAGCGCGTAAATACCTGGTCGATGACGGCATGATCGTCACCACCCTGTCGAACCAGGCCCTGCCCGAAGCGATGGCGAGCCTGCCCAAGCTGACGGCGCTGGCCGCGAACGGCGCGAGCAATCCGGCGCTTGACGCCACGTCAGCCCAGGCCTTGCCGGCGGCCGCGCTTGCCTCCGGCCCGCAAGCCAAGGTAGACGTCCTGGTGCAAAAATCGACGCTGCCCCAGATCCGCTTCAAGCTGCTGTTCGCCGCCGGTTCGGCCCACGATCCAAAAGGCAAGGAAGGCTTGGCGGCGCTGACCGCGATGATGGTGGCCTCGGCCGGATCGAGCGAGCGCAAGATCGACGAAGTGAGCAAGGCCCTGTTCCCGCTGGCCGGCTCGTTCACCGAACAGACCGACAAGGAAATGACCACCTTCACCGGATCGGTTCACAAGGATAACTGGAACAAGTACATGACCGTGGCCATGCCGCAACTGGTCGCGCCGGGGTTTCGCGAGGAAGATTTCCGCCGCCTCAAGGATTCGCTCAAAAACGCCCTGCTGGTCGACCTGAAGGACAATAACGAGGAAGAACTGGGCAAGGAACGCCTGCAAACGAATGTGTTTGCCGGCACGCCGTACGACCATCCGGTCCTCGGCACGGCCAAAGGGATCGATGCGATCACCCTGGACGACGTCAAGGATTTCTACAAGAAGGCCTACACCCAGGGATCGGTGCGGGTGGGCATCTCGGGCGATGTGTCGGACGCGATGACGGTCGCGCTCAAGCAGGCACTGGCCAGGCTGCCGGCCGGCCCGGGCTTGCCGGTCACCACGGCGCCGTTGGCAAAGATGCCGAACGGCCTGGAAGTGGAGATCGTCGAGAAAAACACGCGCGCGACCGCCCTGTCGTTCGGTTTGCCGATCGAGGTGCGCCGTGGCCATCCGGATTTCCCGGCGCTGTGGTTGGCTAAAACCTTCCTTGGTGAACACCGCGCCTCGAATGCCTATCTGTACCAGCGCATCCGCGAACTGCGCGGCATGAATTATGGCGACTACACCTACATCGAAGCCTTCCCGCGTGGCATGTTCCAGTTCTTCCCGAACCCGAACGTCGGCCGCAAGGGCCAGTTGTTCGAAGTGTGGATCCGCCCGGTCGCGCCGGAGAATGCCCACCTCGCGCTGCGCATCGCCTTGACCGAGCTCGAGAAGGTGATCCAGCAGGGCCTGACCGAGGAACAGTTCCAGATTACACGCGGCTACCTGATGAAAAACGTGTTCGTGATGACCGCCACCCAGGATCAGTATCTCGGTTACGCACTCGACTCGCAATGGTACGGCACGCCCGAGTTCACCAACATGATGCGCGATGGCCTGGCCAAGCTGACCCTGGCCGACCTGAACGCGGCCATCAAGAAGCACCTGTCGACCAAGAACCTGTCGCTCGTGTTCATCACCAAGGATGCCGCTGGACTGAAAGAGAAACTGGTGAGCGATGCGGTGTCGACGATCAAGTACGACGGCAACAAGCCGCAGAGCTTGCTCGATGAAGACAAGGTCATCGGCAGCATGAAGCTCAACATCAAGCCGGAAGCAGTCAGGATCACGCCGGCCAGTGCCGTGTTTGCCGAGTAGCCGCAGTAAGAAAGCGTGCGCTGACAAGGCGTGCGCTGACGCGGATCGCTAGCCGGGATCGCTGGCGCGTCGTTCCCGCGTAGGCGGGAACCCAAGTTCGTTCCGTAGCCATGAGGGACTCAAATGACTTGGGTTCCCACCTGCGCGGGAACGACGACGTAGATGCGGCGCTTGTTCCTACGACGTAGCTGCGGCTATTGCTCCTACGACGTCATGCGCTCCCAGCCATGCCTGATCGCGGCCTTCATCTTCTCCCAGGTCGAGCCAGGATGACGCGCCTCCCAATCGCTGCGCAACCCGGGTTCGATTTCTTCCCACGGACGCCCCCGATACAGCGCGCTGCCGGCCATGCTGGTGCCATAGCGGTACGCCGGCGCATAATCGTCGTAACTGCCGCCCTCGCGCGCGAAATTGCTGGTCCAGTGACCGCGGAAGTAAGCGTCGTCGTCCGGTGCCAGCCGCTCGATGTCCACTTCGGTATGGCGCAGCGTGTCCTTGATCTGCTCCTGGCGCTGCGTCACTTCCTTGCCGACGATAACTTCCTCCACCATGCGGGCGGATTTTTCGACGACCGCTTCTTCCGCCGTTTCGCGCAGTTCGATGGTGTTTTCCTGGAAGGCGGCAATGTCGGCCGGATCGACCAGTTTGTCCACCGCGCGCCGCTGCACATTGAGGTGCTCTTCGCGCAGGCCGATGCTCTCGCTGACCGGGGTGTCGACGATGCGCTGGTAAATCCGCACCCCGCCGCGCTGCACTTCGCGCTTGCCAACCTTCAGTTCTTCCTGGATCACGGGAATGGCCGTGGTGTCGGCCGCACGTTGCTGCGATGCGCCCATGACCGAGCCTTGCGCGCTGCCGCCGCCGCCCGCACTGCCGCCCTGCGACGCGCCGGGCGTCGACTGCCGCGACAGCGCCTCCCCGCGCATGGCGTCGCCGCCCTGCATCGCGCCCCGCCACTGGCCGGCATGCTCGTCGATATCGACCGGACCATGGCGTTCGACGATGTCGGCGGCGCGTTCGACCTCGTGCTCGGTTGCGGTGGTCACGGTCAGCACGTAGTGGCCGCGCTCGATCGCCTCGGAATACATCTGCGCATGCTCACTCCGCTCCCCGCCGAACAGATCGGTGAAAAAATGCTTGATGCTCGACCCGAGCGATTCGTCGCCGGCGCCTTCCGGCCGGGCGCCGGGCGTATCCACGCCGGACGTATCCACGCGGGACGTATCCACGCGGGCCGCATCCGGATCGCCATCGCTCAAACGCACGTCCTGGCGTGAATACCCCGACCCGACCAGGTCGTCGAGCGCCTGCACGGCATCGCCGCGATTGTCAAATACCGCTACCAGTGTGTGTTCCATGATGACTACCTCCATGTTGTTGAACTCGCTTGAACCCGCTTACTTGTGGGGGCCTTCGTCGAACCGTTCGACGACGATGTCTTCTTCGCGCAGCATGACGGTCGCGGCGTGGGTACGGGTGCGCGCGATGCGCGTGATGTGGACTTCTTCCTTGATGCGCAGGCGCCGTTCGGTCACCAGCACTTCTTCGAGCACCGGCACGATCAGCGTGTCGCCCTCCTGGCGCGCCAGCGGCGCCTCGGACAGGAGTACGATCTTGTCGACGATCACATGCCTGACGTCGAGCTCGTCGTACAGCAGCGTTTCGTCGACCTGATGGGGATGTTCGCTGACCGTTTTGTGAATCCGCACGCCGCGCCCGGTGTCGACGACGCGCTTTCCCACCCGCAGTTCCTCGCGGTGCAGCGGCACGTCGAGCGTGTCGCCGCCTGGCTCGACATACGATTCGGCACTGTCTGTTGCCATGAAGTTCGCTCCCCAAAAAAACCTGCAGCAGGAGCCGTTGAGAGTACCGCAAAGTGCGCCGACCCTGCACACCATTGACCTTCCTCAAGTTTTGATCGCCTGCGGCGTCGATGCTGGAGTCTCGCCCCTCGTCTCGCCCTTCACCGGGCCCGGAGGACCCGCACAAGCCGCCGCTGTGCGCCACGCGGTAAGGAAACATGATCAGGCCAACGTTCCGCATGCCGCCAGGTCCGGCATCACACCACGGCCCGGGTCGACTAAGATGGCCCGGCGCGTACTCTTCCCGGCGCGGTCCGGCGATCAGACCGCGTTTAGTTGAAGGGATTGTCCACGTCGCCCACCGCCGGCGGCGGCAATGTGGCCGGCAGCGTCATCCCTTCCAGCTTGGCGACGATGTCACCGAGCAGCGCATGCAGCTTGCGCGCGTGCTCCAGGCCGACCTCGTCGGCGGTCAGGTCGACATCGCCACTAATGGTGATCCGGTCGAGCCGGTTTTCGATCATCAGCTTGCCAACCGCGAGCACGTCGGCCTCGTTCGCGTACGGTACAAAACCCTGTTTCTTGCCACTCATTGCATCTCCTTGAAATATCAAAACGGCCAACGGCGCGATTTCTTCTGCTTCGGCTGCGGCAGGTCCAGCATGGCCGATTTTTGCCGCGCGCTCAGCGACGGCATCAGGTTGATGCCAATCTTCTCTTCGAGCTCGGCGATTGTCATCACGTCCAGTTCGTCGGTGGCACGGTTTTCCACGATCCACGCCGCGCCCGCCTTCTGGCCCGGACTATACACCGCCTTGTATAAATGACTCGGCACGAGCACATTGCCCACTTTCTGCAAGCGGTTGCCGATGAACGCCGGCCCGGTGATCACATACAAGGTGCCTTCTTTCCTGACCAGGTCGCGCACGCGCCCTTCCAGCCCGGCCCACAGATGACGGTTGTTGTCGGCATCCTGCGGCACCATGTTCGCCAGCGTAAAACTTTCGTGCTGGGTCTGGCGATCCGGCATGTTGCCGTTGGGCGCCATGTGGCCACGGTCGAAGCCGCTGCGGGCGTAGTCGGACAGTTCGGCGCGCTGCGACGGCGACAGGCGTTCCTCGGCGTGGAAGGAATCGTCGCGCGAGAGTTTCTTGGCCAGCTTCAGGTTTGCCGGAAGCAGGCGCTCGGCCGACCACAGCGGCGTGCGCGTGATCCCGGAGTGCATCACGCCGAATACGCCGTAACATAATTCGGTCGTCGCCTTGGCCAGCTTGGCATTGCGGATCTCGGGCAGGCGCCCATCCATGTAGTGTGCGGGACAGCCACCGGCAAACGCGCTGCCGGCTGCCAGCAAGGTCCATCCGAGGACGATGCCGGCCAGTGTTTTCTGAATCATGTTTTCCAAAATCAAAATAGTCGAGCGACGCATTCTAGCGGAGCGTACCCGCCATGCGAAGCAGTCGTTCAGCTAATTTTGCAAGACTGGTGCGCAGTTGCTCGGGCGCGCGCACCGCGAAGTCGAACGGCAGGCCCGCGAGGTGGCCGGCGAACCAGTCGAGGTCGTCGGTGGTGCAGCGCAGCAGCACCCCATCGGGGGCCTGATCGAACACCCCGAGCGCGCCATGGAAATGCGCGCTGGCTGTTTTCAGGTCGGTGTGCAGCAGCACGTCCACCGCATGTTCGCGTTGCATCACAGCCAGCGACTGATTGAGGTAGCCGAGCGCGTCGAAGCCGGCCGGGCGCGCGAACGAGACCGGGCGCGGCTCGACTTTGACGACGCGGTCGATCCTGAACGAGCGCATCCCGGCGCGCAGGTGGCACAGGCCGGTCACGTACCAGCAGCCGCCGCGAAACGCCAGGCCGTAGGCGTCGAAGTCACGCTCGGTTTCGCCGCCATCGGGCGCGCGGTAGCGCAGGCACACGCGCTGCTGCGCCAGCGCCGCCGAACTGAGCGTGACGAGGGCGTCGTTGTCCCTCGGCGCCACCGCGCGGATCATGTCGAGCCGCACGGTCTCGTCGATGGCGCGCACGCGCCGCTTGAGGTTGGCCGGCATGATGCGTTCGAGCTTGGCCTGGGCGCTGGCCACGGCCGGCGCGGCTTCGGCAAAGCCCAGGCTGCGCGCGGCGAGCAGGCCGATCGCCAGGGCCAGCGCTTCGTCGTTGGTAAACATCATCGGCGGCAACTTGAAGCCGGCCATCAGCGCATAGCCGCCGTGGCGCCCGCGCTCGGTCGTGATGGGAATACCCATCTCTTCGAGCGTGACGATGTAGCGGCGCAAGGTGCGCGGATCGACCGCCAGCCGCGCCGACATCTCGACGCCGCTCAGGCGGCCATGGGTTTGCAGCAGTTCCAGCACTGCCAGCACGCGGGTGGTTGGATGGTACATGACGCCACGATAGCAGTTTAACAGGGCGCAATCTGCCCTGATGCAGCGCTAAGCTGCGTCCTGTCGATATTGCACCGCCCACCGAAAGCGAGCCCGCCATGCCCTTCCCCACCCTGAACGATGCAATTGCGCTGCCGGCGCCCCCGCCATGAGCGTACACGCCAAGCTGTGGCTGTACTTTGTGGTCGTGTTCGGCATCGTCGCCCTGCCCGGCCTCGATATGGCGTTTGTCATGGGCAGCGCCATGCTGGGCGGACGGCGCGCCGGCCTGGCGGCGGTGGCCGGCATCGTCAGTGGCGGCGTTTGCCACCTGGCGATGAGTGCGCTGGGCGTGGCCGCTCTGCTGCGGCTGTGGCCGGCCCTGTTCAATGCGATGCTGGGCGCCGGCGCGCTGTACACGGCGTGGATCGGCTGGCGCATCCTGCGCGCCGGCGCCGGCTTTGCGCAACACCTGCCGGGCAAGGCCTGCGGCATGGGCGCCACCTTCCGGCGCGCGCTCGTCACCAGCCTGCTCAACCCCAAAGCCTACCTGTTCATGCTGGCCATTTTTCCGCAATTTCTCAGGCCCGGACCCGAGCCGCTGTGGACCCAGGCCGCGCTGCTGGGCGCCATCACCGCCTTGACCCAGGCCGGCATCTATGGCGCGCTGGCCTGGCTGGGCGGCCGCGCCGGGCGCTCGCTGGAAGGGCGGCCGGGCGCGGCCACCCTGCTCGCGCGCGCCATGGGCGTGCTGCTGATCGTGCTGGGGTCGCTGAGCGCGGCGCAACTGGTACGCAAGCTGTTGTGAGCTGGCGCGGCGCATGGGATGTTGCTGTGTTGATACGTAAGTACAACACAATGATGCATGCTTGATAAGCAAAGTCGACTAGAATACGGGTTTTGGACCGCGTTGGCTTAGCTTGGCGCAATGGATTCTTGTACATCATGTTGCCCCAACCGATACCCGAAGAATTGCGTCGCTTCCTGCTAACCAGTATTGCCTCGGTTCCCCACCTGGAGGCGCTGCTGCTGTTGCGCAACAGCGCGCCTCAGGACTGGTCCGTACACACAGTGGCCGAGCGGCTCTACATCGGCGACAAGCTGGCCGCCAGCGTGCTGGCGGACCTGTCGCGCGCGGGCATGACGGTGACCTTGCGCCACGAAGGCAGCGCGCCGGTGTTCCGCTACCAGCCGGCCACGGCGGCGCTGGGCCAGGTGATCGATGCGCTGGCCGACCTGTACGCGCGGCGCCTGGTCGAGGTGACCCATCTGATCCATTCGAAGCTTGAGCGCAAGGCCCAGCAGTTTGCCGATGCGTTCACCTGGCGAAAGGAGTCGTAATGGCGGCGGCGATGTATGGCCTTTGCATGCTCACCGCGCTGGCCTGCGCCTGGCTGTTGCTGGCCAGCTATGCACGTACCGGGCATCGCCTGCTGTTCTGGAGCGGCCTGTGCTTTTGCGGCATGACCCTGAACAATCTGATCCTGATCCTCGACAAGCTCGTGTTCCCCGCCATGGACTTGCTGACCCTGCGCCTGGTGACGGCGCTGATCTCGGTATCCCTGCTGCTGTACGGGCTGATTGACGAGAAGGAGTGACAGATGGGTAAAACACGGAGCGCGCCATGGATCTGATGCTGGCCGGCGCCGGCGCCATGGGTTCGGTGCTGATCGGCCTGTTTTTCCTGCGCTTCTGGCGCACCTCGGGCGACCGCTTTTTTGTGTATTTCGCGCTCTCGTTCCTGATCGAAGGCGCGCACCGCGTGTATGCCAGCCTGACGCCCGGCATGAGCGAAGATTCGCCCTTCCACTTCCTGCTGCGCCTGCTGTCGTATTGCCTGATCCTGTGGGCGATCGCTTGCAAGAACTGGCCCCGCAAAAAGGCGGTTGAAGAAGGCGGGAGAGACTGAACTTCCGGCCGGACCAGGTCTCTAACTGACGTTAGCGCGAGCCAAAGCAGCCATCAGGCGAGCCCGCCCGTTGCTGTCATGCCTCCACACAGGGAGGTGTTCGATTGACTTTCGGAGAATGACCGGCCAATACTGACAACTGTCTTCCACCACCGAAAAGCACGCAATGCCGATATCCTCCGTTCCCGACACAACCATCGCCACGGAGCGGATTGCACGATGAGGGCAGGCAATTGTGCGAGCATTTTGCTGGTCGACCAGCAAAAGCTGCGCCAGCGACGCACTGGCGCAGCTTTTTGCGCGAGCTGGGCCATGTGCCAGTACGGCTCGACGCGCACGCGGCGACCTCCCATGCCGCCAGCGCCGAGCTGGCCCTGATCATCGTGGACGCCGGCGCTGCCGCCAGCGCACACGCCACCGCAGTGATCGACCTGGTGCAGCGCTTGCGCGCCGCGCCCGGCCTGGCCGGCATTGCCCTGATCGTCATTGCGCCGGAAGGCGATCCATCCTTCCCCTTTGCGCAAGCGTACGCGGCTGGCGCGATCGATGTGCTGCCCAGCCCGGTGCTGGCGGCGGCGCTCAAGGCCAAGCTCGCCTTCCTGATCGGCGTACACCACACCGCCACGCGCCAGCGCCGTAGCGACAGCGACCTGCGCGACGCCCGCGCCCGCCTCGAAATCACCCTGGCCGCCGCCGAACTGGCCACCTGGACCTGGGACATCGCGGCCGACCGCGTGACCGCCGACGCCGCCATGGCGCGCCTGTTCAATATCTCGCCCGAGGTCGCCGCCGGCGGGCCGGTGCAGAACTACCTGGACGCGCTCCATCCTGACGACCTGGCGCACGCCACGGCGCGCATCGAAGCGGCCCTCGCCAGCGGCGAACCGTACGATCTCGCGTACCGGGTGCGCGCCAGCGACGGCCTGTACCACCACGTGATCGCGCGCGGCCAGGTGGTCGCCGACCCGTCCGGCGCCGGCCGGCTGCTGCGCGGCGTGGTGCTCGACATGACGCGCCAGAAGCAGGCCGAAGCGCAACTCGGCGCCAGCGAAGAGCGCTACCGCACCCTGTTCGATTCGATCGACACCGGCGTGTGCATCATCGACGTCCTGTTCGAGGGCGACACGGCGCTCGACTACCGCTTCATCGAAATCAACCCGGCCTTCGTCAAGCACGCCGGCCTGACGGACGCCGTCGGCAAGACCGTGCGCGAGCTGGTGCCCGGGCACGAGCGCCACTGGTTCACCATGTACGGCCAGGTCGCCACCACCGGCGTGCCGGTGCGCTTCGTCGACGAAGCGCACGCCATGCATCGCTGGTTCGATGTGTACGCCACGCGCGTGGGCGGGCCGGCCAGCCGCCCGGTGGCGGTGTTGTTTACCGATATCAGCGAACGGGGCGCGGCCGACACCGAACTGCGCCGCCAGGCGGCCGACCTGTCCGAAGCCGACCGCCGCAAGACCGAATTCCTGGCGACGCTGGCGCACGAACTGCGCAATCCGCTGGCGCCGATCCGCAGCGGCCTGCAGGTGCTGCGCCGGAACGCCGGCAACGCCAAGGTGGGCGCGCGCGTGCAGGACATACCGGGTGCGCCAGATCCTCAACAAGCTGCTCAACAACGCCGCCAGGTACACGCCGCATGGCGGGCCGCATCACCTTGTCCGCGCGCCAGGAAGGCGACGACGTGCTCCTGGCGGTGAGCGACAACGGGATCGGCATCGCGCCGGATCAGCTTGTCGCCGTGTTCGACATGTTCACCCAGATTGGGCGCACGGCCCATCATGCGGGCGGACTGGGAATCGGCTTGTCGCTGGTGCGCAGCCTGACCGAGCAGCATGGCGGCCAGGCCGCCCGCCCGCGCCGATGTGGCCCTGCGTGTCATGGTGGTCGACGACAATGTCGCCGCCGCCACCCTGGCCGAGCTGTTGACGCTGATCGGGCATGTGGTCGACGTCGCCAACGACGGCCCGACCGCGCTGCACATGGCGGCCCGGCGCCATCCGCAGCTGATGTTCCTGGACATCGGCATGCCTTGCATGGATGGCTGCCAGCTGGCGCAGGCGCGGCGCCAGGATGCGCGCCACGCCGGCGTGCTGCTGGTGGCGCTGACCGGCTGGGGCAGCGCCGACGATCGCGCGCGTACCCGCGCCGCGGGCTTCGATGTGCATCCGACCAAGCCGGTCGAGCCCGGCTACCAGTCCAGGGTCACCAGCAATTTCCCCATGCGCGGCCAGCACAGCCGGGTCAGCTCGCTGCGCGCGGCCCAGCGGAAGCCATCCGTTTCCGGGGTCGGCGCGCCGCTCACCGGATGCGGAAAGAAACTCGTGCATACCAGGTGCGCCAGGCTGCCCAGGTCGGCGCCGGCTTGTACCCGGTACAGGTGCAGCCGCTTGTCGCTGCGATAAGCAAACCCGCCCAGGTCCTCGAAGCGTTCCGCCGCAAAGGCGATGCCCGCTTCCTCGCGCAGTTCGCGCATGGCCGACGCCAGGGTGGTCTCGCCCGGGTCCTGCATGCCTTTGGGAATGTCCCAACTCGGCGTATTCGTCACGTGGCACAGCAGCAACTGACCGGCCGGATTGAGCACCAGGGTGCCGCACGACACCGTCTGGATTCTTTTTGGCGCGCTCATGCGGCCAGCCCGCGCCAGCCGGCAATGCCGCTATTCATGGCTGCTCCTCGGCAGGCGCTGAAGCGGGGCGCGCGGCCGCCGCCAGCACGCTGCTCAGGGCGGTGATGTCGACCGGCTTGGTCAGGTGGCGGTCGAACCCGGCCTGCTGCGACATGACGACGTCGGCGCGCGCGCCCCAGCCGGTCAGGGCCACCAGCAGCATGCCTTCGAGCCCGCTGGTGGCGCGGATCGCGCGCGCCAGCTGGTGCCCGCTCATGCCGGGCAGACCGATATCGAGAAAGGCCAGGTGCGGGCGGAACGCGGCCGCCAGCACCAGGCCCTGTTCGCCATCGAGCGCCACCCGGGTGCTGTGGCCGAGCGCTTCGAGCAAGGTCGACAGGCTGGCGCCGGCGTCGACGTTATCGTCCACCACCAGCACCCGCAGCGCGCCGGGGACGACGGCGCACGGCGCCAGCGACGCCACCGCTGCCGCATTGCCCAGGTGCAGCGGCAGGCGCACGGTGAAGGTGCTGCCCTGGTCGCGCCCGGCGCTGGTGGCGCTGACGCTGCCGCCGTGCAGCTCGACCAGGCGGCGCACCAGCGACAGCCCGATCCCCAGCCCTCCCTGCGAACGGTCGAGGTTGCGCCCGACCTGGGTGAACATGTCGAACAGGGTGCCGAGGTCTTCCTGCGCGATGCCGACCCCGTTGTCATGCACCGACAGCAGCGCGTCGTCGCCGTCGCGCAGCGCGCGCAGCACGATGCGCCCGCCGGCCGGGGTGTACTTGGCGGCGTTGTTGAGCAGGTTGCTGAGCACCTGGACGATGCGGGTCACATCGACCTCGAGCGGCAGCGCGTCGGGCGTCACCTCGATACTGAGCGTGTGTCCCCCGGCGTTGAGCGCCGCCATGCTCGTTTCGACCGCCATCGCGGCCAGGGTGGCGACGTCGCTCGTTTCGCGCTTGAGCTCGATCTTGCCGCGCGTGATGCGCGCCACGTCCAGCAAGTCGTTGACCAGGTGAATCAAATGACCGAGCTGGCGGTCCATCATGTCGTGTACCTTGGCCATGTTGGCGGCGCCGGGAGCGGCCATGCGGATCAGGTCGAGCCCGGTGCGGATGGGCGCCAGCGGGTTGCGCAACTCGTGCGCCAGGGTCGCCAGGAACTCGGACTTGCGGCGGTCGGCCTCGGCCAGGTCGGCCGCCACCCGGCGCAATTCATCTTCGGCCTGCTTTTGCGCCGTAATGTCGCGCATGATCGAAGCCAGGCCGATATTCTGGCCTTCGTCGTCGAACACGGCAAAGCCCTTGTAATAGATGGGCAGGATCGCGCCGCTTTGAAAGTTGCGCATGCGCAGCTCACCTTCCCAGCGCGCCTGCCTGCCGCGCACGGCCGGCAACACCACCGCCTCGACAAAGGCCTGGCAGTCGGGCGCGAAAAAGTCGCCGATGCGGTACGCGTCCAGGGCGGCATCGGGGGCCAGCCCCGCCAGCCGGCGCCCGGCCGGGTTGACGTAGCTGGTGCGCGCCTCCGAACTGGCGATGCCGATGAAGTCGGACGACTGCGCCGCCACCGCCGCCAGGCGCCGCATGCCTTCCTCGGCGCGCTGGGAGCGCTGGCGCGACTCGCCCAGTTGCAGTTCGGACATTTCCAGCTGCTCGGCGGCAAGGCGCTCGGCGGTGGCGTCGCGGAAAATCTTGGCGTAGCCGCGCAGCCTGTCGGCCTCGTCGCGCAGCGGCACCATCACGCCATCGGCGAAAAAGCGGGTGCCGTCGCGCCGCACGTGCCAGCGCTTGTCGTCGGCGCGCCCGGTCTCGCGCGCCGTGCGCATTTCGTGCCCGGGTACGCCGGCGGCGCGGTCTTCCGGGGTAAAGATGATGGCGCTCGGCTCGCCGCAGGCCTTGGCCGCGAACCAGCCCGTGATGGTTTCGGCGCCGCCCTCCCATTCGGTGACGATGCCGTCGGTATCGGTGCCGATGAAGGCATAATCGCGGGTGTTGTCGAGAATGAGGCGGATCCGTTCGTCGCGCGTGCGGAGCGCTTCGAGGTGGGTCGCCTGCGCATGCAGGGCGATCTCGGCGGTTTTGCGGTAGAGGTCGATGAAAACCGCCACCTTGGCGCGCAGGATCACCGGGCTGATCGGCTTGGTCAGGTAATCGACCGCGCCCAGCGCGTAGGCTTGCTCCATGTGCGCGTAGTCGTCGCCGACGGCGGTCAGGAAAATGATCGGCAGCGTGCGCGAACGCGGATGGCTGCGGATCAGCCCGGCGGCTTCGAAGCCGCTCATGGTCGGCATCTGCACGTCCATCAGCACCACGGCGAATTCGCGCACCAGCAGTTCGCGCAGCGCCTGTTCGCCGGAGGAAACACTGACCAGCACCTCGTCGAGTTCGGCCAGCACGGCTTCGAGCACGTGCAGGTTGGCGCGCTGGTCGTCCACCAGCAGGATATTGATTCTGCCTTTGTTCGCGGCCTTGGGCGTGCTGTTCTCGTTGAGCATTGGGTGTCCGATGTGCCTCGTGGCGATCGCCCAGGTCAAGAGCGCAATGTAGGCCGAGGATGAAAAAAAGTCAATTGTGCAAGAACCAAAAAATATTTTTGAAATTCTGGAACTTACGGTGATTGCCCCATCTCCAACGGTATTTACATCTTTATAAGGTGGGGGTATTGCATGCCTGAACGATTCCTGGCGTCCGCCTTGCCGCAGCACGAAGCCTGGCGCAAGCGCAAGGATGGCGGCCTGCGCGCACCGGGACGGCGCCGATCGGTATATAGTTGGTAGACTGATGCTCCGTCCTTCCCGCCTGCGCGGGAAGGACGGAGCATCAGTCAATGGAATGAAGGCACACGGCGCAGCGCCAGTGTCGGTACCGTCCAGCAAAGGCCCCACCATGCCAGATACGCCCACCTCCGAGCATGGCGCCGGCGGCGAACTCCCCTTCCTCACGCTGTGGTATCGCTTCCTGTTCTTCGACTGGCTGTTCGCCGACCTGGGCGCGGCGCGCAATGTGTACGAGCGGCACGCAGCGCTGCGGCACAACCGCGCCATGTGCCGCCACTTCCCGACTTACCTGCGGCGCTGGTCGGCGCTGACCCTGTTCGGCTTCGGCATGGGCTGCCTGTTCGAGCGCGCGCCGCAGGCCAGCCTGTGGCCGGCCTGGTTTTTCACCTGCGCCTGCCTGAGCATGAGCGGCATGGTGGTGATGCTGGTCGCCTGGGCTTGCCTGGCCAATGCCAGGATGCAGTAAACTCAGGCTTGCCAGGCGCGCGCTTCGATCGGCTGGCCATCTTCACCGAAGCGCAGCGCCACCGATGTCGAGGTGATCCCCAGCGAGGCCAGCGCATCGCACAGGTCGTCCACCTCGCCGCGCAGGTCGGCGGCCACGTCGAGCGGCTTTTCGAGCGAGGCCAGCAACACCCCGGCCGCATCGCTCAGGTTGACCCGCATCACCATCTCATCTTCCACCGCGGCCGGCCCGACCATGGCGCGCACCTCGGCCCCGGCCACCCCGCCCTCTTCCAGCGCCGCGTTGACGTCGCTGATCATCTGCAGCATGGCCAGTTCGGCCACGCCCTGCTCCTTGGCGCCGTAGAACAGGTCCTGGTACAGGAAGTGCAGCTCGACCGAGGCCGGGTCAAGCGCCAGGCAGCGCTTGACCAGCGGCCCGGCCGCCACGGTCCAGGCGCGGTAACGCGCCATGCGCGCCTCGAACCAGGCCTCGGCCGCTTCTTCGCCTTCCGGCGCGGCGTAAAACGGGTCGTCGGCGCGCTTCATCGCAAAACCGAGCAGGAAGCGCAGTTCGACCGCCGTGTCGGCGGGGCCGAAGTGGGTATCGGCCCAGCCGGTCATGCTGCGTTCGAGCGCCGGGCGCGCCACCAGTTTTTTCTCGGTCATCGAGCCGGCCGCGTCGCGCACCATGTCGTTCAGGTGGCTGTAGGTGATGGCATCGACTTCGTCCAGGTCGTAGGCGTGGCTGATCATCACCACCGTGGCCTGGGGACTTTCCAGGCCGCCCTGCTTGATGCTCTCGACCAACTGGTCGAAGGCATCGCCATCGTTGAAGCCTTCCGCTTCCTTCAGCCCGCCCGTGCTGTGTACGAATACCGGCAGGGCAAAGGCGTTGATTTCCATCTCCGGGCCATTCTCGCGCCGCAGGGTGACGGTGCCGGCCGCTTCTTCGACCCGCTCGCGCAGCAACTGGTAAGCCACCGCGTCGGTGTAGCGCGCGCGCTCGATGGCGCCGTACAGGACGTCGTCATTCTTCTTGCGCAAGGCGTTGCGCACCAGCCGCGCGAGCTCGACGTCGCGCAGGGCGATCGCGGCGGCATCGCCTTCTTCACTGGCGACGGCCAGCGCAAGGTCGGCCAGTTGCTGGGCCAGCACATCGTCATCCTCCTGCGGCGGGATAGCGGACTTGCGGGGGACGGGGCGCTTGTTTTTGGGCATGGGAAGACGGATCGGTGGCTAATGAGGCGTCATGGTAACAAATTGGCGGCGCCAGTGCTAAGCGCTTTTGCCGACGGCGCGCCGCTTGCCGCTCTTGCGCGGCGTGCGCAGCAGTTCCAGCACGTACTGCGGATCGGCCGGCTTGGCCAGATGATGGTCGAAACCGGCGTCGCGCGCCAGTTGCTGGTCCTGCGGCTGGCCATACCCGGTCAGGGCGATGAACAGGCAATCGCGAAAGCGCGCCATGGCCCGCAGGCGGCGCGCCAGTTCGTAGCCGGTGATGTCGGGCAGGCCGATGTCGAGGATGAAGGCGTCCGGCGCTTCCGACTCGGCCCAGGCCAGCGCGGCGCTGGCGTCGTAATAGGTACACACATTGTGCCCGCCGGCGGCCTCCAGGAACAGCGACAGGCTGATCGCGCCGTCGACATTGTCGTCCACGATCATCACGCGCAGCGCCGGGCCGCGGGCGTCGCTGCGGCGGCGCTTGGGGCTCGCTGTTGCCAGCGCTGTCGCCTGGCACGGCAGGGTCACGGTGAAGCTGCTGCCCTGCCCCGGCCCCGGACTGGCCGCCGTCACCGTGCCGCCGTGCAGCTCGACCAGGCTGCGCACCAGGGCCAGCCCCAGGCCGAGCCCGCCCTGGGCGCGGTCCGGCTTGCGCTCGCCCTGCGAAAACAGGTCGAACACGCGCGGCGCCAGTTCGGGCGCGAGCCCTTCGCCGGTATCGCTGACCACCACCACCACGTGCTCGCCTTCGACGCGCGCCTCGATGCCGATGCGGCCGTTGGGCGGGGTGTACTTGGCGGCATTGCCCAGCAGGTTGGCGAAGATCTGCACCAGGCGCGTCTGGTCGCCGCGCATCCGGATCGGGGTCGGCGGAAACGTGAGCTCGACCCGGTGGTGCGCGGACTCCACCAGGCTGTGGGTCTGCTCCAGGGCGCGGTCGATGACGGCGTCGAGCTCGATCTCCTCAAGGCTCAGGGTGACCAGGCCACGCGTCAGGCGCGAGACGTCGAGCATGTCGCCCAGCAAGCTGTTCATGTGCTCGACCTGACGCGAGATCACATCGCTGGCGTAGCGCACCCGGCGTGCGTCGCCCGGTTGCAGGCGCAGCAACTGGGCGGCGGTGCTGATCGGCGCCAGCGGGTTGCGCAGCTCGTGGCCGAGCATGGCCAGGAACTGGTCCTTGGCGCTGTTTTGCTGCTCGGCCATCTGGCGCGCCTTCTTTTCGCCGTCGAGCAAGGCCTGGCGGTCGGCCTCGGCATGGCGCCGGTAGGCCTGCGCCTGCAGCATCTGCTCGCCGGCCGCGTGCAGGGCCGCGTGCAATTCGTTCATTTCCACCACCCGCGAACGGACCGGCTTGGGCGAGACGCCGGCGCCGAGGTCGGTGGCGGCCCTGACCGCACGCGCGATCGAGCGCACGTGCTGGCGCCCGAAATACACGGCCAGCGCCGCCGCGCACAGCATGGCCGCCAGCATCCCCATGGCGGCGACGAACGAGGCGTGCCGCGCCGAGCGCTCGATCAGGTCGACCGGCGCGGCCACGGCCAGGGTCCAGCCGGACAGGGTGGAATGGGTGAAGATGTCGTAGGCCGCGGTGCCTTCCAAGGTGTTGTGGCGGATTTGCCCGCTGTGTACCCTGGCCGCCGCCGCCACCAGTTCCGGGCGCGCCTGCTTGCCGATCAGCGCACCGGGATTCTGGCTGCGCGCGATGAAGCGCCCCTGGCTGTCGATAATGCCCACCACCCAGCCCGGCGGCACATCGACGCTGGCGATCAGGCGCGTGAAATGGTCGGTCGAAAACGCCACCGTCAGCACATAGCGCTTGCCATCGTCGATCGGCACCGGCACGGTCACCGTGGTGACCAGGCCCTTGACCAGCGGGCCGGAAATCACGTCGGACACATAGGTTTTCTGGGTGGCGATCACTTGCCGCACCAGGCTGCCGGCGTGCGGCTTGGGCAGCTCGCTGCCATAGGGAAGGAAGGTATTGATCAGTTGCTGGCCCTGCGCATCGAGCAGGACGGTCCAGCCGGTGCTGCCGCGGTTGGCGCGCCGCGCCTGGGCATAAAACGCTTTCAGGTCGCCCTCGGCCAGCGAGGGCGAGCCGCCCAGCACGCGCAAGCCCGCTTCGGCGCTGTAGAGCTCGCGGTCGACCAGCAAGGCGATGCTGTTCGCGGTTTCCCGCAGTCCGCGCAGGGCCGCGTCTCGCTCGGCGTTTTGCAGCATGACCAGGGCCAGGCTGGCGAACACGATCACCGGCACCAGAATGCCGGCGGCCATCAGGAACAGGTAAGCGCGAATATGCATGCGAATTGCCGCCTGTAATGAGTGCGGTAGCCGAGTCCGCCTATATAAAACATTGTACTTTCCTTATCAGGCTCCTTGTCTCCACACTCAACCGTGCGCAACGGTTTACGTCAGAATAATAATTTCATCGGTGAAAGTTCAATGTAAAAACAACAGCGTGTGGTAACGAACAGATAGGGATCGACGAACTGCGCAAAATGGACTCATTCGCAAACAGGAGCACTACCATGATTCACCGAGCCCTCACCCGCAGCATGTTCTTCGCCGGCCTGATGTTGTCGTCAGCTGTTTTCGCCGACGCCGAGATCGTCAAATGCATCGACGGCGACGGCAAGGTGACCCTGACCGACGCGCGCTGCCCGGCGGCGGAGCAGACCGTGGCGGTGGTGGCGGGCAGCGCCGAGCTGGCCGCGCCCGACGCGGAGGATGACAACGAGATGGCGCTCATCAGCGCAGAAGCGGCGGCCGCGCCCGCAGCGGCCGCCGCGCCCACGATCGAGCGCCACAACAGCGCGGCGGCGTGGAACAAGCGCGAACTGCCGGGCCTGCGCAAGTTTGCCGAGGGCGCGCTGGCGCGCGACGTGGCCACGCTCAAGGCGGCCCGCCATAGCCTGATGCTGCAAGACAGCGCCGCCCAGAGCGCGCGTTCGCAACGCATCGCCGCCTTGCAGTAAGCGGCCCGGTCGCGCAACAGGCCAGGCGCGGCCGCAGTTCGGGGCGTACGGGCGGACAAAGCCGAGCTCGGTTACAATGCGGGCAATCTTTCACCCGCACCAAGCTCATGAAACTCCTACCGCTCATCGCACTGGCCGTGGCCTGCGGCCCTGCCCTTGCCAGCGACCGCATCGACGACAGCTGGCATACCTCCGCCGAACTGGGCGCCATCAGCACCTCCGGCAACACCGCCGGCACCTCCGTCTCCGGCAAGATCGATGCGCGCCAGGAACTCGATGACTGGAGCAACCAGTACATCGTGGCCGGCCACTTCAAGGAAGACGAAGTCAACGACAGCGAGGGTAAGCGCAGCTCGACCCGCTCGGCCGAACGCTATTCGCTCTCGGCCAAGGCGGCCTACAAACTGGTCAAGGACAATGAAAAACTGTTCGTGCTGGCGGCCCACGTGGGCGACAAATTCGGCGCTTACAGCAGCTACACCACCATGGCGGTCGGGCGCAGCACGCGCTGGTACAGCTCGCCTGCGGCCAGCGTCGATGTCGAAATCGGCCCGGGCTACTTCAGCGGCGAGCGCGCCACCGGCGAGCCGGAAAGCGGCTTCACGGTGCGCGGCGCGGCCGCCATGCGCTGGCAGGTCAGCCAGAGCGCGCAGTTCTCGCAAGTGCTCAGCGTCGAGCGCGGCACCTCGAATATCCACTCGATCGCCGAGGCGGCCCTGAGCACCAAGATCAACGGCACCATGCAGATGAAGGCGGCCTTTAGCGCCCGCAACGATACCAATGTGCCGGCAGACAAAAAGAACACCGATACCCAGACCTCGCTGACCCTGGTTTACTCGTTTTAAGCGAGTCCGTTTTAGGCGAGTCGTATCAGCTCATTCTTCGCGCAGGCGCGGGTACTGCGCCATGCCCTCGCCGATGTGGTCCCAGTCGAGCCGATACGCGGTGAAGGTATGGTCGCGCGGGGCCACCGGTTCCGGGTCGTCCAGGCTGCAGGTGGTCACGTCGATCTGGTCCGCACTGTCGCTGCGGGCATAGGTCAGCTGTGTGCCGCAGGCCGCGCAAAAGCTGCGCGTGACGCCCGGGCGCGATTGAAACTGCGCCGGCGTGCCGGCCGTGACCCGGTAAGCGGCGCGCGCCACGCTGAACCAGGCCACATGCGGCGCGCCGCTGAGGCGCCGGCAGCTGGGGCAGTGGCAAATGGTTTGATGGAACATCGGTTCCGACGTTTCGTAGCGCACCGCAATAACATCCTCCCTGCAAACCCATCTTCTCCTCCACCGGCACAGTCATCGTGTGTCGTAGTCTAGCGCCAGGCTGCGATGCAAGCGTGCCCGATTGCGCGGATAATTGCACGTTTGAAACAGACTTGTCACGCCGATGACCCAAGCCTCCCCCATTCCCGCCAGCGCCGTGCCGCTGCTGTCGCTGGCCGCCTTCGCCAGCGGCATCTCGATGCGCGCGGCCGACCCGCTGCTGCCGCTGTTGGCGCGCCAGTTCGGGGTGCCGCTGGGCGAGGCGTCGCTGGTGATCACCGTGTTCTCGATCGCCTACGGCCTGTCGCAGCTGGGTTTCGGCCCGCTCGGCGACCGCCATGGTAAATACCTGGCGATCGCGCTAGCCGCGCTGGCCAGTGCCGGCACCGCCCTGCTGTGCGCCGCCGCCAGCAGCCTGCCCGCATTGCTGGCGATGCGCGTGCTGGCCGGCGCCACGGCCGCCGCCATCATTCCCCTGTCGATGGCCTGGATCGGCGACGTGATCGACTACGAACACCGCCAGCCGGTGCTGGCGCGCTTTTTGATCGGGCAAATCCTGGGCGTCTCGGCCGGCGTGCTGGTGGGCGGCTTGGCGGCCGACGCCTGGCAGTGGCGCCTGCCCTTCCTGCTGGCGGCCGCGATCTTCCTGCTGGTCGGGCTGGGCTTGCTGGCGCTGAACCGGCGCCTGCCGCCGCACGCCAAGACCGTGTACCCGGTCGCCGGCAACGCCGTGCGCCACATGCTCGCCGGGTTCGGCCAGGTCGCCGCCCTGCCCTGGGCCAGGCTGGTGCTGCTGAGCGCCTTCCTGGAAGGCGGTTTGCTGTACGGGCCGTTTGCCTTCATCGCCAGCCACCTGCACCAGCGGCACGGCCTGTCGCTGGCCCTGGCCGGGGCGGTGATCATGTTGTTCGGCTTCGGCGGCTTTGCCTTTGCGATGGGCTCGAAAGCGCTGCTCGCGCGCCTCGGCGAAGCCGGCCTGCCGCGCTGGGGCGGCCTGGTGCTGGCCGTGTCGCTGGCCGCCATCGGCTTCGCGCCCGTGTGGTGGCTGGCCATGCCCGCCACGTTTTGCGCGGGGCTGGGCTTTTACATGCTGCACAATACCTTGCAGACGCATGCGACCCAGATGGCGCCCGAGCGGCGCGGGGCGGCCGTGTCGGCCTTCGCATCCTGCTTTTTCATGGGCCAGGCCAGCGGCGTGGGGGTGGCCGGGCTGCTGCTGGCGCACGTGGGGACGGCGGCGCTGCTGGTGGGCGGCGCGCTCGGCTTGCTGGCGGTGGCGCTCAATTTTTCGCGCCGCGTGCGGATCAAATGAGCGGCCCGGACGTGCATAGCCGGTTACGGCGACGTGCGCGACGGCTGCAAGCGGAGCCGGGGCCGGGGCCGGGAAGCCTGGCCCAGGGTGCGCACCGACGCCGGCTGGAAAATCAATTCGGTGATCTGGTCGATGGCATTTAACCCGCCGCAGCCGCCGCCACGGCCGCAATAGGCGCGCTTGCCAAAGCGACCGGCACGCACCCGCATAACTGCGCGTAGCGCTCGTCGGACACGCCGAGCCGGCGCAGCCAGTTGGCGAAATACAGCTGCAAGGTGGCGCTATTGTGATGGGTGCCGAGGTGAAAACGCTCGAAATCCTTGCGGTTCTGGACTTTATCGGCGATCAGCATCTGGTTCACCTCGTCCACGCAACTCAATCCGATCGCGTCGTCCGCGCTCTCGCAATGGTGCGACAGATAGTCGTTGGCCACGCGCCGGTATTCCATCGCCAGCAGCACCACCAGCGGGTCGGGCCGGGCCTGCGCGAACATCGAGTCCATCTCCAGCGCGCCAAGCAGCGCAGCGTCGTCCTGCAGCAGCGGATGCAGGCAAAACGCTTCCTTGGCCCGTTCCGGCGCGCCGATTTCATCGAGCAGCGCCAGGCCTTCGTCGATATGCGCGATCAGCGGCACGCCCGAGCGCTCGGCGCGTTTATCCCCATAAAACCGGCAAATCGCCACGTAGTGTTTATTGTCTTTCATTGCGTTGGCTTTCTACAAAAGTGATTAATTCGGGGAAGAACACGTCAAAGCCGTCGGCAATCGTCGCGGCATGCCGTTCCAGGTCGTCCAGCGCCGCGCGCATGACATCGCCGTTTTTCGACAGGCGCGTTGAAATGCGCCGCACCGCCCGGTCGACGCCGGCATAGCGTAGATATGAGCCGAGCCAGTCCTGTTCGATCATGTATGGCGCCAGTTCGGCCAGCTTGGGCGGCAGCACGGCGGCCTGCCGGGTCAATACCCCATAAAAACCGGCGATAAACTCGGCCAGCGGCACCCCGGAATAACGCGCCCAGCGCACGGCCAGCACATGGTCGTAAAACACGTCGAGCAAAATGCCGGAATAGCGCCGGCCCGGACCGTCGAACAGGCTTTTGGCGGCCAACACCACAGAGTGACTGTCGGTAAAGGTATCGACCTTGCGGTGAATCAGGATTTCGGCTTGCGTAACGGCGCTGAACTGCCCGTCCGCGCTCGGTTTGACAAAGTCGCCCAGCAAGGCGCCGAGCATGGCCTCGTCGCTGTAGCGGGCCAGGTAAATATGGGCGAGGTAATTCATGTGGAGCCTGGAAACCGGTGATCAGGATTCCAGCATGCCTGAATATCCAATTTCTTGCAGAAAACATCAGAAATCATTCCGGTTGGATAATCGCGATGGCGTACGGGCGGCATTTACTTGACCGACGTCATGGCGTAGCGCTTGCGCCCGGAATCCTTGGCGCGGTACAGGGCGTCGTCGGCATGCTTGAGCAAGGTGTCGACCCCGGCCAGGCCGTTTTCGGCGGTGGCCACGCCGATGCTGGTGCTGACGATGCGCGCCACGCCGTCGATATCGAAGGGTTTTTCCATGACCTTGATGATCTTGCGCGCCACCACCGCGCATTCGGCCACGGTTTGCAAGCCTTCGAGCAAGATCACGAATTCGTCGCCGGCCAGGCGGCCCACCGTGTCGCTCTGGCGCACGCAGGCGCTGAGGCGGCGCCCGAATTCGATCAGCACGATGTCGCCGCCGCTATGGCCGAAGCTGTCGTTGATCGACTTGAATTTGTCGAGGTCGAGGTACATCACGGCCATCACGTTGCCGTTGCGGGCGCTGCGGGTCTGGGCGCGGCCGATGCGCTCGGTCAGCTGGGTGCGGTTCGGCAAACCGGTGAGCGCGTCGAAGCGGGCCAGTGCGCTCAATTGCTCTTCGAGCCGCTTGGCGTCGGTAACGTCGTTGACCAGGCCGGTGACGCCGACCGCGTGGCCGGCGCAATCGACCTGCGGGATGTAGGTGGCGTGGTAGTGGCGCTTGTCGCCGCCCTGCATGCGGGCAAAGTCGAACTTGACGGTGCGTCCGGTGATCGCTTCGTCGAAGGCGCGCTGGTGGATCTCGGCTTCCGCTTCGCTGAACAGGCTGCTCACCAGGCTGCCGTGAATGCGCGCCAGGGGCAACCCGAACCAGCTTTCGTGATGGCGGTTGACGAAGCCGAAGCGCCCGTCCCGGTCCATGAAGTTGACCAGCGCCGGCAGGTTGTCGGTCACCGTGTGCAGCAGGCGCTGCTGCGCGGCCAGGGCCAGCTCGGCCGCCTTGCGCTCGGTGATGTCCATCACCATCGTGTAGAAACCAGCCACCTTGCCATCTTGCCCAACGTCGGGAATGTACTCGGTTTGCAGGTAGCGGTTGCCCTTGAGCCCGGCGGCGGGCCGCTCGAACGAGACGCGCCGGCCGGCCAGCGCCGCCGCCATCTGCGCCGCCACCGCCGCGAACACCTTGGGGCCGAACACCTCGCTGACGGTGCGTCCGACGATCTGCTCCGGGGCGATCTCGGTGATGGTGCTGTAGGCGCGGTTGCAAAAGGCGTAGCGGTATTCGGTGTCGACATAGCCGATCAGCGCCGGCATGTTATCGGCAATGGTGCGGATGCGCTTTTCGCTGGCCGCCAGCACTTGCTGGGTTGCCTTGAGCTCGGTGATGTCGTCGACCAGCACGAAGTAGCCCTGCACCACGCCGTGCGCGTCGATGTCGGGATTGTAGGCGACCCGGTCCCACTCGATGGCGCCGTGGCGCCGCACCTGGCGCTCGAAGCGCACCGCGCGTCCGCTCAGGGCCGCGTCCAGGTAGGGTTTGCTGACCGTGTAGGTCGCCTCGCCGAGCACGTCGCGCACGTTCTTGCCGGGCAACTGGCGCGCCGAGATGCCGAAATAGGCGCTGTAGCGCTCGTTGCCGAAGACGAAACGCTCGTGCTTGTCGACATAGCCGACCAGCGCCGGCACGTTGTCGGCCACCATGCGCAGCTTGCGCTCGCTGTCGGCGACGGCGCGCTCGGCCTGGTCGCGCTCGGCCATCAGGGTATCGAAAGCGCGCCGCAGCTCGCCGATTTCATCGTCCGCGTAGGGCGCGCCGGGCGCCGGCCCAGCGCGCCCGGCCGCCATTTGCCGGCCCAGGTGCTTGAGCGGCTGCAACTGGCGCTCGATCAACAGCCAGGCCAGCGGCCCGATCACCAGCAGCAGCAAGGCAGCGATGATGGCCGCGTTCCAGCCGATCTTGCCGGCAAAGGCGAACGCTTCGGCGGTCGGGTACACGCCGCACAGCAGCCAGCCGGTGCTGGCCAGGCGCTTGTACGAGACCAGCGCGTCGGCGCCATTCTCGGCCGTCGCGCGCAGCGTGCCTTCGAAGCCGGCCAGGGCCTGCTCTACCGAGGCCGCGCGCTTGCCGCCATTGCCGCTGCGCTGCAGGATGCGGCGCTCGTCCGGGTGCGAGACGAACTCGCCTTCGCGGCTGAGGATATAGAAGTAACCGGTTTTGCCGACTTGCCCGATCGACAGTTCCTTGATGAAGCTGTTCTTGGCCAGGTCGATGGCGCCGATCAGGATGTGGCTGATCTGGCCATTCTTGTCATGGATGGGCGCGGTCATGATGACCACCGGGCGGCCGCTGATCTGGCTGCGCAGGGGGCGCGAGATGACCGGGCCGTCGCTTCGGAGGGTGTCGAGGAAATAGTCGCGCGTGGAAAAGTTGCCCTGGCCGCGCATATGCGGATAGTTCATGTTGGCCACATGCTCGCCCTGGGCGTCGAGCACCGATATATTGGTGAAAAAGCCATCCATGCTGTGGTATTGCTCGAGCTTGTCCTGGAAAGCGGCTGTCGCGCGCGGGAGCCGTTCCAGGTCGTGCGCCAGGCGCACCAGGGCTTGCTGGCGGATCATGAATTTGTTGTCGAGGTCGCGCGCTACCTGGCTGATCAGCGACGTTTCGCGCTCGCCGGCCACCGTTTCGACGCCGCGCTGCACGAGCAGCACCGTCGCGACCGTCAACACCGTCGCCGTCAGGACGATCAGCATGCCGACGGCCAGCGAAAAACGCGCTTTCAGCGAGACGGGACCAGGAAGCCAGCGGGGATTGTTGAACATGAGCTTGGCGATTGTCGGACGAGTTGGGGTGGACGACGAATCGGCGGGGCTGGGCCGGGGAAATCGGGTCGCCGCCACGATTGCGCGCGCCACCCCGTGTACTGCCGGCGCGGGTGTGGCGCTGGGGTAGCGATGCTTTTGAGTGTACATTATTTCCCCATGAAAATATCAGCATGGGGCGCAACAACAACAGTTTCGGCGAAGGATGTTGCGCTGGTGCAATTGGCCAGCATCAGCGCCTGGCGGCGCTGGCCTCGACGAAGTCGCGCACGCGCATGGGAATGCTCAGCACGTCCTGATAATCGTGCGCAATGAACAAGCTTGACGCGGGAAGCAGGCGGTGCAGTTCCTGGGCCGAGGCCAGCGGATGGGTCGCGTCGCCCGACCATCCGATGATCAGCGCCGGCGTGGCCGACAGGGCGGCCAGGGCCGCGCGCGGCGGCAGGTCGGACCAGGCCGCCCCTTGGTACAGCGCCAGCATGGCCGCCGGGTCGGGCGCGGGCGCGCGCGGCGCGGCCAGGTGCGGCGCGGCCGCGCGCAGCCAGGGCGGCAGCCCGGCGCCCTGGCTGGCGACCAGGCTGGCGAAGCGCGCCATGCCCGCCGTGTGCGCCAGGGCGATGGCGCGCCGGTACAGGGCGGCCTGGGCGACGCGCGCCTCCCACAAGGTGGGCGGCAGGAGCAGCACCAGGCCATGGATGCGCGCCGGCTGTTGCAGGGCCGCGTGCAGCGCGCCAGCACCGCCCATCGACCAGCCGCCGGCGATGAAGCGCTCTTCGCCGAGGGCGTCGGCCAGGGCCAGCATGTCTTGCCCGAGATCGCGCCATGTCGGCGGCGCGCCTGCCGGACTGCCGCCGTGGCCACGCGCGTCGTAGCGCACCAGCCGCAGGGAGGCGGGAAAATGGCGCCACTGGAGCAGGTCGAGCGCGTCTTCCGCTTCCATGGAAGACAGCATGCCGTGCCCCCAGAGGAAAGGGGCGCCGCTGCCCGCCGGACGGACATTCAGGTCAAGGTCGCCTACACGCATGCCAACACGTCACAAAAAAGGTGGGGAGGCAATGTAGCACACGGCGCGGCCTGCGCCTGTCTTCAAGCGCGGGTCAAGCGAAGCGCGTGTCCGGCACGGCCGCGTGTAGTATTTGGCATGCTGCCGACAGCAGTTATGCATATTTCCACTACGACCGAGTCAACGATGAAAAGAGACGAACCCAGCGCCGCGAGCCCGGCGCCATCCGGCGAGGTGCTCGCCGCCGCCAAGTCCGCCGGACTGCGTTATGTCAGCGACAACTCGCCCGGCATCACGCGCAAGGCGCACGGCAAGCACTTTATCTACCTCGACGCCGGCAGCGAGAAGGTGAGCGATGACGCTACGCTGGCGCGGATCCGCGCGCTCGCCATTGGATCTGCAAGCTGGCCAGCGGCCACCTGCAAGCGACCGGGCGCGACGCCAGGAAGCGCAAGCAATACCGCTACCACGCGAAGTGGCGCAAGCTGCGCGACGAAGTCAAGTATGAGCGCATGATCAGCTTCGGCAAGGCCCTGCCCGCCATCCGCCGCACCGTTGACGCCGACCTCAAGCGCCCTGGCCTGCCGCGCGAAAAGGTGCTCGCCACCATCGTGTATCTGCTGGAAGCGACCATGATGCGGATCGGTAACGAAGAATATGCGCGCACGAACAAGTCGTTCGGGCTCACTACCCTGCGCGACCGTCATGTGCGCATCGACGGCAAGGCGGTCGAATTCCGTTTCCGGGGCAAGAGCGGCGTGTTCCATAACGTCAAGGTGGAGGACAAGCGCCTGGCGCGCATCATCGCCCGCATCCGCGACCTGCCGGGGCAGGAACTGTTTCATTACGAGGACGATGACGGCAATGCGCACACGGTCGATTCGTCGGATGTGAACGATTACCTGCGCGAGATAAGCGGCGAGGAATACACCGCCAAGGATTTCCGCACCTGGTCGGGTACGGTGCTGGCCGCGCTGGCGCTGCAGGAATTCGAAAAGTTCGATTCGGAGGCGCAGGCCAAGAAGAACATCGTGCGGGCGATCGAGTCGGTGGCGGAAAAGCTGGGCAACACGCCGTCGATCTGCCGCAAGTGCTATGTGCATCCGGCGATCCTGGAAGCGTATCTGGACGGTACCGTGCTCGAAGCGATGCGCGAGAGCACCCGGCGCGAACTGGTGGAGGAGTTGCACGAGTTGCAGCCGGAAGAAGCGGCCGTGGTGGCGTTTTTGCAGCAGCGTTTGCAGGAACCGCCGGCCAGGAGCCAGGCGGCCGGGTAAGCGCCGCATGGCCTCGGTCGCCCGGCGGTCGGTTTCTCAGTGGAAGAACTGCGCCGGTCACCCCGCCGGCGCTTGAAGCGCGTTTCCCGGCGGGGTGGCGAACATCATCGCGTCGTCGACCTGGCCCCTCACGACGGCCCTGAGCAGACGCTTACTCTCCCGCAGCCACCCCCTGCATTTCTGTGACCGGAATCATCCGGATCACCTGAGTGGAAGGAACCTGGCGAGGCGCTTGGTCGGGCGGCCGCGCGAATGCCACCGATACATTATCGCCCAGCGCTTTTCTGAAGTGATGCTCGGCGAAGCGCTCAAACCAGACCACGCGGGCGCCACAGAAGAGATCCCGGTGGTTCATATCGCCGTCATATTCAGCGAAGGTGTGCCCCGGGGAGCCACCTTCACAGAGCGATTTCCACGTACACTGTTCGCATTCCGGCAATTCCCGCCGTCGCATCTGGTTTAGTTGCTCCAGCAATTTTGGCGATTCCATGCACGTGTCGATCGACGTCTCTTTCACATTCCCAAGCACCCACTCCGGATCGACCCACATTTGATCGGCCCACACATCGCCAGTTGCGGAAATCCGGGGGAAGGCATTATAGAAGTAAGTATGTTTAGGAAATAGCGGCGCCTCAAAGTTATAGCGCGTCACCGGATCGTTGCTGATATCTCCAAAAAAATTGCCGTACACTTTCAGTTTCGGGTTGCGGTAGCCGAGGATAAAATCGCCGGCTTGTACCCATTGATCCCTGGACGGGGCAATCGAAGCCCAAGGCAGGTTCGCGGCATTACCTTGCTTTTGCCATTGTGAAAAGACGAGCATCCCCGCCTCGACCTGTTCGGCGAGTTCGACAATTTCCCGTAGTTGATGGATATTCTTCGACGTCAGGCAAACAAAAATGACCACGTGCGGGCCCAGGCCCATCTCCTTGAACATGGTCAAGCTCTCGATTGCATAATCGAAGGACTTGTGGCCGCGCACCTCGTCATTCAACTCGCGCGTGGCCCCTTCAAGACTCACCTGGATGCGTACCGACCTGCTTCCACCGTTCAGTGCGCGAATTTGTTCAGCGAGTCGTCGTGGGAACTTTTTACCGTTGGTGTACACGTCCACGTCATGCCCACAGCCTACACAGTAGTCGATGATCTGATCGAGATCTTTCCGCGCCGCCGGCTCCCCGCCAGACAAGGCAATCCGCTTCCCGGTGAAAGGCGGAAGCATGTCGATGGCCTCCTTGATGTTTTCCAGACTGAGCTCGTTTGGCAGTTTCTTCCCGGAAGAAACATAACAATGCTGACACGTCATATTGCACGCGTTAGTCACTTCCAGATGCAAGCCCGTCACTTGCGACAAGTTATAGACTGGCCGTCCGCTTTCCCGATGGGAGTCCCGACAGTTGAACAGCATGCCGTTCTTGACCAGCTCGTCCACGAGTGCCAGGTAGCCGCCAGCCGGTGGCGTGATGTCCTTGTTTGCGTACAGCTCCCGCAAGATTTGCGCGAGGCGCGTTTTGCCATCTGCCAGCTTGATGAATGCGACCGCGGCAGGCGTGGTGATAATCCAACGCTGGTTCCAGGGATCGATTACCATTGTCGCGTCACCGGCACCACCCTTGCCCTCGATATAGATGACTTTCGAGTTCACGTATGGGCGCCACGCATAGGCATATTCGGGAATAAATTCTTCGATTTCCGACAGGTTGCCCATTTCCAGTTCCTTTCGTTTTGACGATGAAGTTAGCGCGTCCACGACCCGACAATGATGGGTCCTTGCTGCCCGGCGCCGGCCTGTTGCGCAACTTGAGGCTGCGCCGTCATCTGCGGCGCGACCGAAAATGTGCTTGCCTGCATGAAGCTGGGTGCGGCCCGGACAAACGCACCCGGGGCGGCACGCACGAAAGCCCCCGGCGCGGCGCGGACAAAGGCGCCAGGTGCGGCTCGCACAAACGCGCCTGGAGAAACACGTGCAAATGACGTTGAAAAATGCGGAACCATTTGTACTGGCGCCGCGCGCACGAAGGCACCGGGCGATGCCCTGACAAAAGCACCGGGCGATGCCCTGACAAAAGCGCCGGGCGACGCCCTGACAAAGGCGCCGGGTGCCGGCTGCTGAAATCCGCTGTGGAAAGGCGCCGCCCGGACGAATGCCGATTGGGGCGTCGCTGCGGGCTGACTCGATGCCGCTGCCGCCACAAACTTCTCGACCAACTCATCGCTCATACGAAATTCACCGAATCGTTCTTCTGGAATGTCGTAGTAGTTGCCATTCGCATCCCTGATAACGATGTAAACGCCTGGCTTTTCCTCATTTTGCTCTGGCATGTCTGTTCTCCTTGTCACGATTGCGCCGATTTCGCGGTCGGATTTCGAAGTCGAGTGTGACGGCGACCATTCGACCATTGCGGATGTGGTCTGGTAGAGGCGCCCGATTTCCCATCCTGGAACCGGGTATTGCTGCCACGGGAAACCCGCTTTGCGACCTGCGATCCTCAACTAGTCTACGCGCGAAAAATCGAGAGAATCCGCCGCAAGCTTTATTTGTCAAGAAATCATGTCAAAAGCAACACTTACGACGAATATCGCTTCGGCATGGCACGTCAAGCTAACGGTCAGCGTTATCTGGGAGAGTGGGAGCGGATGGTCGGCGGTGGACAAGCTGTTTGCGTGAATGCCCTGCTGTTGAGCCAGCTAAGAGATCGTTGGCTGATGCACGCCGCCAGGCGGAGCGACCCGTGGGTGCGGCGCGACCCGGCCTGCATCTTTTGTTGTCTGGGGAACCGCTGCTAGCGCAGCATGCCGCGTGCGCGCTCGAGCAGAGCGCCAAAGCCGATACCGACAGTGTAAGCAAGCAAGTCGCGCCAGTCGAAGCCGCTGCCAAGCACCAGGTAGCCGGCCCTGGTCGCGCGCAGGTGCCTGATCCACGCGCCCTGGTACAGCTGCGAAAATTCAACCGCGAAAGCGGTCCCCAGCGCCAGCATGACCAGGGTGCCGGTCTTCGCGCGCGGCAGGCAGAAAGCCCACAGCAACAACACCAGCAAGGCCCACAGCGCATCGCCTGGATAGTTGCCGAAGTAATGCGACAAGACGGACGGATAGCGGCGCGTCGCCATGCCGCATCCGATCACGATCACGCATCCCGCGCCAATCGAACGTCTGTCACGCACCATCGGAGCGCTACTCCTTGTATCAACTTGTCCGAAAGACCGGCGAGGTGGTCAGCAGCAGCGCGCCTTCTTGGCCATCACGCAACTGGCGCAGAACGCGCGGTTCTTGAGGTGGGCGGCAAAGATCAACAAGCCGCCGATGCTGGTCACGACGGCTTCTGCGCCGTGCCCGTAACGCGGGCCGGCCACCAGCACCGCCGCGCAGCAACAGGCGAAGCCGCAGGCCCCGAGGGCCAGGACCAGCGCACGCCGGTGCTGGCGAAAGCCGGCCACCAGGGCCACCAGCGCCGGCAGCGCTACGAGAATGAGCAGCCACGCGTGCAGCCCGTCGTCATGCGGGAACCAGTTGGCCAGGGGAAAAGCGGCCAGCAACAGCGGCGGCCCGAGGCAGTGCAGCAGGCACAATGCGGCCGCCGTCATCCCGGCGTAGTCCGCCACTCCAATTACGCGTTTTATCATCGAACTGACCAGCCTTGCGCTGCTTGGTGCAACTGTGTTGCAAAACAAGATCATAGCCCAAGCCAGCCCCAAACGCAACCGGATTGCATATGCGGCGCCACCACCCGGCCTCGTGACGGCCTTAGCTGCGGCCCTTGCCGTGTGTGTTGAACAAGGACTTGCCGAGCGGCTCATCACTGTGGCACGGATAGCCGGCGTTCCCGGCCGCTTCCTGCAGGCGCTTGGCGAGGGCGACGTTGCGCGTGACGCCATCCCCATGACGCAGCGCCTGCGCGTAGCGGCAACGCCCGGCCGGGTGACCGGTATCGGCGGCGATCTGGTACAGGCGCACCGCCGCCGCCTTGTCGGCGCGCGTGCCCCAGCCCATGAAGGTCACGTCGCCCAGGTTGACCGTCGCTTCCAGCATGCCCGCCTCATGTGCCTGCCGGAACATCTTGACAGCACGCGCCTGATCCTTCGTTACGCCATCGCCGTAGCGGTACAGGATCGCCAGATTGTTCAACGACGGCGCATAGCCCTGCGCGGCGGCGCGCTGGTACATCGACAGCGCGCGCCCTTGGTCGGCCTTGACGAGCACGCCTTCGATGTAAAAACGTGCAAGCTGATGCTGTGATTGCGCATGGTTGTTGGCGGCCGCCGCTTCGAACCACTCGATTGCCTTGACGTGGTCGCTGTGCTTGCCATCGGCCATGTACATCCTGGCCAGTTCCGACTGCGCAGCGACCTTCGCCTCGGGCCCCCTGCCCGCCTGGGCAAACAAGGTCATGGCGCTCGCGCGGTCCGCCGGCATGCCCTTGCCCGTGGCGAGCACGGCTGCGGCATTGAATGCGCAGTCATTGTCACCCTGGGCGGCGCACTTGCGCCAGTAGGCCACACCCTTCGGCACATCCCTCGCGACGCCGACGCCCTTGTAATGGTACACGCCCAGTTGAAACAGGGCGCCCGGATAGCCGGCGCCCTCGGCTTTTTGCAGCCACGCAATTGCCTTCGGAATGTCGGGTGCGCCGTCAGCGACGCCGTCGCCGTCCATCACGCCGAGATTGTATTGCGATTCGCCATGCCCCTGCTCGGCCAACACCAGGAATTCGGCATAGGCCTGCGCTTCGTTTCCTTCAGAATAGGCCTTTGCCGCATGAGCGAGGCGTGCTTCGCCCATGGCGGTCAGCTTGCCATTCGCATACAGGCTGCCCGGCGCGGCGCCGCTTGCGCCAACGATGGCGGCCTCCCGCGTGGCGCACCCGCACAACAAGACCAGGCAAGTCAGGGCGCCCGCATAGCGGCGCGAGATCGTATTCATTGTCAGCTTTCCTCTATCGGTAATGACCGTGGGCGCGGCGCGCCCTGTTGGTGCAACAGATCGGCATAGTGCCATAGTTGCCCAATTGCATGTTTGATGCGAGACAAGCCTCGGATCGGTCCACCGGCGCCGTGAATGCCTGCCAGTCCGGCTCAATTGCGGCCCTTGACCCGCCGGTTGACCAGATACTCGCCGAGCGGCGCGTCGCTGTCGCAGGGCGCATTGGCATTGTTCGCCGCTTCCTGCAGGCGGTTGGCCTGGCCCGGATTGCGCGCGACGCCGTCGCCATGGCGCAGCGCCTGCGCGTAGCGGCAGCGCCCGACCGGATGCCCGGCATCGGCGGCCAGCTTGTACAGCTCGGCCGCCGCCGTCTTGTTGGCGCGGACGCCCCAGCCTTTGAAAGTCATGTCGGCCAAATTCACCGTGGCCTGCATGTTGCCGCCGTCATGCGCCTGCTTGAACATGGCAAGCGCCTTCTTCTGGTCCTTCGGCACGCCCTCGCCGAAACGATAGGCCGCCCCAAGGTTGTTCAAGGACATCGGCTCGCCCTGCCTGGCGGCGCGCTGGTACAGCGCCAGCGCCTTGCGCTTGTCGGCCTTGACGCCATACCCGTTGCTGTAGATCAGGGCCAGGTTGTACTGGGCCTCGGCATCGTTGCCGGCCGCCGCCTGCTCGAGCCACTGGCGCGCCTTGACGACGTCGCGCTCCTTGTTATCCTGCAGATACATCTTGCCCAGCTCGGACTGGGCCGCTACCAGCGCTCCCGTCCCGCTGCCCGCTTCGGCCAACAAGGTCCTGGCCGCCGCTTCATCCTGCGCCACGCCCAGGCCGCCCGCCAGCGCCACGCCGGCGTTGAAGGCACAGCGTTTCTCGCCCAGCAGCGCGCATTTGCGCCAGTACACCAGGGCCTTGGGCACATCCTTGCTCACACCATCGCCCTTGTTGTAGCGCTGCGCCAGCTGGAACTGGGCTTCGGGATAGTTGCCGTCGGCCGCCTTGTGCAGCCAGGCCAGCGCCTTGGGCATATTCGGCGCGCCCGTGTCGCCGTCGCTCTCCATCACACTGATGTTGAACTGCGACTCCGCATAGCCTTGCCCGGCGATCCCCAGCCATTCCGAATACGCCAACGCCTTGTTGCCCGCCTGATACGCCTTGAACGCGCGTTCGCGCCGCGCCTCGCCTTCCGTGGTCAGTTTGCCGTTGGCGACCAGGCTGCCGGGCGCCGCGCCGCTGCCGCCGGCCGCCGCATCGGCGGTGCCGGTTTCCTGCGTCGCGCAAGCCGCAAGCAATACCAGGGCGATCAGGCCGCTCGCGCAGCGGCTGGTGAGGGTGTTCATAGTCAATTTCCTGCTCTTTTTGCTGTGTAGTCGGAAACTCGCACGCCCGCTGCGCGCCAGTCGAAATAGTGTTTGTGCAACAGAGCGGTATTTTCACATCAGTACTCATGAAAATGTTGGCTAAATTCAATGTTTTACGCAAAATAGATGCGGCTGTATGCCTGGAAGCCTTGCCTGCGTGCCGAATCAACAACAAAATTTGCGCTTGACATGTGACAAATACCGCCCTAAGCTTGCGGCCATGAACTCAATGGACATCCTCTTTTTTACCTTCGCCCTTCCCGGCACGTTGCCACAACGTCCCGGGCCGCGATAGTGCGCCCTTGATTCGCTCGTAACGAGCACCCATCACAAAGGCCCACTCCGGGCCTTTTTTGTTTTTGCAGTCTCGCTTTTCCCCACCCAATAGTTGCTTAGGAGCATATATATCATGAAGTCAGCCGACGAAGAACGCGCGCGGGATCACTGAACAAGGGTGGTCGCATGGCTCCCGCGGCGCTTGTCTCACAGACAATCCACGACCGCCCGCCATGTTTAGAAAGCACCATCATGACTGCGACAGTCCTTCGCGCCAACACGCGCAACTTCGGTATCATTGCCCACATCGACGCTGGCAAAACCACCCTGTCCGAACGCATCCTCCTCAAAACCGGCGAGATCCACCGCGCCGGCGAAGTCCATGAGGGCACCGCCACCATGGACAGCATGGACCTGGAAAAAGAACGCGGCATCACCATCGGCGCCGCCGCCACCCGCGCCTTCTGGAACGATCACGCCTTCACCCTGATCGACACGCCGGGCCACATCGACTTCGCCATCGAAGTCGAACGTTCGCTGCGCGTGCTCGACGGCGCCGTGACGGTGCTGTGCGGCGTGGCCGGCATCCAGCCCCAGACCGAAACCGTCTGGCGCCAGGCGCAAAAGCACGGCGTGCCGACCATCGTGTTCATCAACAAGATGGACCGCGCCGGCGCCGATTTCGGCCGCGTGCTCGCCCAGATCGGCGCGCGCCTGAACGCCCTGGCCGTGCCCTTGAGCATTCCGGTCGGCGCCGGCGACGCCTTCGAAGGCGTCATCGACGTGCTCGGCCAGCGTTTCCTGGCGTGGGATGCGGCCGGCCTGATGAGCGCGACGCCCCTGCCCGTGCAGTTGCAAGCACAGGCGGCGGCGGCCTACGCCCACGCGGCAGCGGTGGCAGCCGACGCCAGCGACACGCTCACGCTCGCCTTCCTGGCCGACGACACGCTGTCGCCGGCCGATGTGCGGGCCGGCCTGCGCGCCATGACCCTGGCGCGGCGCGCGCTGCCGGTGCTGGCCGGTTCGGCCTACCGCAACGCCGGCATCGAGCCGCTGCTCGACGCTGTCGTCGACTGGCTGCCCTCGCCCGACGAGCGCGCCGCTCCCGTGGCGCGCCTGGACGATGCCAAGGTCAGCGTCGGCACCGGCGACGCCGATCCATTGGCGGCGCTGGTGTTCAAGGTGGTGCACGACGACCACGGTTCGCTGTCGTATGTGCGCTTGTACGGCGGCACCCTGCGCGAAGGCGACCTGGTGTGGAACGCCTCGCTCGGCGCGAGCGTGCGCATCGGTCGCCTGTATGTAATCCATGCGGACCGCCGCAGCGGCGTGGCCCAGGCCGAGGCTGGCGGCATCATCGCCATCGCCGGCCTGAAAGAGGCACTGACCGGACACACGCTCTCGACCAGGGCGGTACCGCTGGTGCTCGAAACCATCCACGCCGGCGAACCGGTGGTGGCGCTGGCGATCGAGCCCGGCAAGGGTGGCGACCGTGGCAAGATGCTGGCCGCGCTCGACCGCTTCCGGCGCGAGGATCCGTCCTTGCGCCTGGAAAGCGATCCGCTCAGCGGTGAAACGGTGCTGTGGGGCATGGGCGAGCTGCACCTGGACGTGGTGCTGGAACGCGTGCGCCGCGAAACCGGCGTGGAAGTAACGGTTGGTGCGCCCCAGGTTGCCTACCGCGAAACCATCGCCGGGCCGGCCGTGCAACTGGAAGGCAAAGTGTCGAAGCAAAACGGCGGCAGCGGGCAGTATGCGCGGGTCGTGTTGCGGGTGGAGCCGTTCGAGGGCGTGTTTGCCTTCGAGAATGCGATCAAGGGCGGTGTGGTGCCTGCGAACTTCATTCCCGCCATCGAAAAAGGTGTGCGGCATGCGCTGGCGCAAGGTCCTCTCGGCTACCCGGTGACGGGCGTCAAGGTGACCCTGCTCGATGGCGACTACCACACGGTCGACAGCAACGACATGGCGTTCATGGTCGCGGCCAAGGAAGGCACGCTGGCCGGGCTCAAGCGAGCACATCCGCTGATGCTGGAACCGGTCATGACGGTCAGCGTCGATGCGCCGGCCGTCAATGCCGGCGATGTCATCGGCGACCTGCAGCGCCGTGGCGGCAAGGTACACGGCATCGAAGAGCAGACCGGCCGGGTGGAAATCGTTGCCGAGGTGCCGCTGGCCAGGCTGTTCGGTCACACGACCAGTTTGCGCTCGCTCTCGCAAGGGCGTGCGTTTGCCAGCGCGGTGTATGCAAGGCACGCGCCGTGCATGCACGGTCGCACCGAGGCGATGGCTGCGTAATGATGTAGTAAAGTAAGTCCGGGGCCGGAAAGCGATTTCCGGCCCTTTTTCGCGCGCGGCGCGACAGTCTCATTCACAGGAAAACACGACCATGGAATGGCGTACACATCCAGCCTTGTCAGGCAAGTTTCACCCGGACTATCCGGACGATATCCAGGTCATCATTCACGATGGCGGTCCGCGCATCACGACCTTGAACCCGGAAGCGGCATGGGTCACCGTCACGGGTGTCGACGGCGACGTGTTCAGCGGCCGGCTGATCATTACACCGACGCAAGTGAGCTCGGTACGCCTGAACCAGTCGATCCGCTTCATCGCCACCAGCAACAATCATCCGCTCATGGTGAGTGACAAGTATCTTGAGGAACGCCCGTCGTGGCTGATCGGCGCATGCCACACATGCGGCTTCGACGAACTGCTCGACGCGCCGTCCGACCTGATCAAGGCGGTCTTTCCGAACATCCCCGCCGATGCCGAAATGGAAACGTTTACCGCGTTCTGCGGTGCCTGTGGCGGCGCCCAAATTGTCGAGGCACGCCCTGCGCCAAAAGCGGCTGCGCCCTTGGCCGACGCCGCCCAATCGGCTGCGAGCGAACGCCCATGGTGGAAACGATGGGGCTGATCTGATGGAACTGTCCTTGCGTCAAAACGGTGAGCGTGGCACACCGTTGCGCACACGCGGCAGCGGACGCGGTGAGTTCATTCGCCAGACCGGCTCTCCGGGCCGCTATGGCGTTGATGGCGAGCGCTGTGGCCATGCGCGAGGCGCTTCGCAGCATCGGACTGTATTCGCCTGCCGCGCCCGCGCTGCCTTGATCCATCAGCCAGCCGCCACGGCAATCGCCGGCATATCCGGCGCTCTTTTTCCCCTGTCCGACCAAAGGAAATCATGATGGAAATCGCATTGGTAACGAACGGTGGACGCGGCGTGCAGCTCCAGAGCACATGCACCGCCACGGGAGTGTACGTGCGCCAGAACGGACCGCCGGGCCGGTTTGGCGTGATCGAACTGATTCTCGAACCGGCCACATCGTGGTATTCGCCATGTACGCTCAGTTGGGAAGTGACGGATGCGCAAATTCCCATCCGCTTTATCGACGCCGTGATCAGCAGTATCAAGTATGTCATGGCGGAGGAGGCGTTCGACGGCGACTATCTGAGCGGCTGCCGCATTCGGGTGGTGAACGGCGCTTATCACGAAACCGATTCCAAAGTGAGTTGCTACCAGATGGCCAGCGTCATGGCCATGCGCGAGGCGCTGCGCGCGGCAGGACTGTATGCGCCGCTTGCCTTGGGCGATGCCTAAGGCGCTGTGTCAAATTGTATTGAACTATGTAACCGATAATGTTAAGGTTATCGCCTGAGCATTGATTCTACTCAATGCTGCTGGGCGCCGCGTCCATGCAAAAAACAATTCCGGAATAGCTCAATGGCAGAGCACTTGGCTTCGATCTGAGTAGGCGCTGGTTCGATTCCAGCTTCCGGACCCAACACTTCATTTCATCGGATACCACGTGGATAACGACGATTCCGGCGCCGGCCGGATCCGCATTGCGCCCGGCTATGCGACCTTGCAACTGGCTGCCGCCTTGCGCGCCGTCAGCAACCATCCCGACCCGCAAGTGCGCGCCAACGGCGCGATCAAGGCGCGGCAATGGGAACAGGTCATGGGCGGGATGTTCACGGGAGCGATCGCGGTCGGCTCGCGCACGCCGCTCGACGGCGCGCCGGCCTGGGTGACGCCCGACGTCGTCAAGGGCGGCTTTGCGACAGGCGACTTCAAGGCCGGCGGCCCCCTGCAGGGCCATGAACTGGCCACGCTTGCCGCGGCCGGCATGGCGCCCACGCCCGCCGCGCGACGCTGGCTCAACGCGCGCCTGCTGACCGACGAAGGACTGGCCAGCCTGTACGCCCTGCTCGACTCGGGCTGCTACGAGATCAACGTCCCGGAAGAAGGCGCGCTGCTGGTGGTCGCCTGGCTCACGCGGCACGGCAAGCTTGAGCAGGCGCGCGAGGTGCTTGACGCGATCGCGCCGTGGTTCGACCGGCTGCGCTTCTATCCGCTGCCGGCTGCGCAGCCGCGCCGCTTCGGCGAACGCGTTTTCCTGGCGCCTGTGAGCGCCGCGGTGAGCGCCCTGCAAAAACGCCAGGGCGACGGCAACCAGCGCATCCTGGCGCAGCGCGCCGCCGTGCGCGTGCGCCTGCCGCTGTACGACCGCGTGCTGCGCCTGTTCCTCGACAGCGTCGAAGGCGCGCCACCGTCCATCGATATCGGCGCCGATGGCGCATGGCGCGACCCGGCGAGCGGGAAATTCCGCATCGCCGGCGGCTGGCCGTGCCGCCTCTACCCTGCCGCTTGGCGCGAACGCGGCGAAGCGCTGCTGCGCGAATGGCAAGCACACGCCGCCGCCGCGCGCACGGACGACAGCTTGGCCGAGCTGTGCGGCTACCTGCACCTGTGCGTGAGCGAACCGGCCGCGCTGAGCGGGCGCGATGTCGGCCGCATCCGCCTGATCCTGGGCCGCTACATCAGCAAGCGTGGCTTGCCCGGATCGGCGCAACTGGCGGCGCTGCGCGGCGCACAGGCCAGGCAAGTTGCGGCGGTGCCGTATCACCTGCTCGCCGGCGTACTGGCCGATCGCCTGCGTGCCGTTCCTCAGGACGGCGGCCTGGACGACCCGGCGCCGCTGGGCGTACCGGTCAGCGCCGCCGAAGCGGCCAGCCTGGGCGAAGACGCCGGCGCGCCGATCCCCGCCTTCTTGCTGGCCAAGCTCGACCGGTGCAGCATCGAGAGCGTGTCCGTGCTGGTCGAACGCGGTGTTATCGGGTCCGCCGAAGTGCTGGCCGGCGTGCTGCCGCAACTGAGCGCCGCCATCAATGGCGCGGCGCTCGCGGAACCGTCGCTCAAGCAGTTGTACGGCGCCTTGTACCAGGCTTTCCGGCGCCGCCGTTCGCTGCTGCTGCTAAACCTGCAAAGCCAGGTGCGGATAGGTGAATTGCCGTGGATTGCCGCCGTCAACGCACAGCGCCAGCAAGGCGTGGCGCCGCGTGTGCTGGCGCGCTGCACGCTCGACGAACTCGCGCTGCTGGCACTGACCTCGTTCCCGCAGACCGCCATCCCCAATCCGCTGATCAAGGAACTCAACACCCTGGCCGACAATGCGGGGCTGGACCTGCCGCTGGTAGAGGAACTGGCCGCCGATATCTTCATGGGCACGTTCGGGCACAAGTTCGCCAACGTGGCGGCGCACGCGAGCGCCATGCTCGACGACAGCCTGTACTGCCACTATTACGGCATCGACGCCACCGTTCGGGCGCAGTTGCGCGAGCTGGCGCAGCGCCGCGACGGCAGCGCCGCAACGCAGGCCAACGCTGACGGCCTGACCAGCCTGTGCGAAGCGCGCGCCGGTGTCCGCAGCGGCTTTGGAACCGTCATCAACAATGCCATGATCATCGAGCAGCAGCAGATCCTTACCACGCACAACCTGGCCGCGCTGGTCGCCCGGCTCGATCTCGATGGTGAACTGCAAGCGCACTACGAGCGCATGGCGCAGCAATGCTTTGCGTGGATTTGCCGCAACCAGCACAATGCACTGAACGCCTGGCCGGGCGACCCGCGCGCCATCAGGAACGCCGCCTACGCATGGCGCCAGATGGTGTTTTTCCTGTCGATGACAGCGGCCGCCACGCACGCCGACTTCATCGCATGGGCGCATTCGCACCTGGCGCAGGAGTCGCCGCGCCTGTACCAGCGCCTCGCTCCCGTGCTGGCCGGACTGGAACTGGCGGCGGCCGGCCGGTCGCTGGACGATCCCGCCAGCCTGGCCAGCGGTGCGCGCAGATTGCTGGCGTACGCGAAAGGGCCGCACTGGATGGCGGCGGCGTAATCAAGCTTGCTTGATCCTGGCCTCGACCACATCGATGCGGGAAAAATCGGCCCGGGGCCAGTGCGGTTCCGTGTACGCGCATGCATGGAAATTGCGCACGAAGCGCCAGAACGGCAACAGCACATGCGCGCGGCTCCCCACCGTCTGTACAACCATGTACGCCCGCGCAGCGTCGCTGTCGGGGGCAAAATCGATCCTGAAATGGACCTGATCGCCGGCCGGGGTAAAGCACATGAAATAGCCGTCCGGCTCCAGGTGCCACCACACCCGCGACGGCAGTCCATGCGCGGCCAGGTCGAGCGCGTCGAGCAAGTCGGCGACCGGGTTGTTCGGCACGTCCGACGCGTCAATCTCCACCACCTGCGCGCCGATGGTCACGCTCACACCGATCCAGCCATGCTTGGGTGGGTGGTTCCTCATGTCGAGCGGCAGCGTCGATAGCTCCGTCATAAGTAGCTCACCGCATGCGCCTCGGTCGGCAGCGGCACCTCCCACTTGAACAGCATGCGCTCGATCGCCTTGTTCGGCAGGCTGGTGTCGCGCTGGTTATTGCGCTTGAAGATGACCTGCGGCGGCTGCTCCAGGTACACCAGTTCGACCGCGGCATCGTAGGCATACAGCAGGTCGAGCGTCTTCTTGCGCATCTGCGCGCTCAGGTGCGTGGTGTTCCAGACGAACGGCGCTTTTTCGCGCAGCATCTCCTTGGCGAAATCGACTGCGCGATGCGCGACCGCGCCTTCGTTGGCCCCGTGGCGCAACCCCAGTTCTTCGCGCGCGTCGTCGATCGACACCACCGGCAAACGGGCCCGGTTGGCCGCCACCCAATGGTTCTTGCCCGACGCCGGCAAGCCTGACATGACCGTCACGCGCGAGCCAGGGTTCTGGTGATGCACGAAATCGGGCGCAATGCCGGCCCCGCGCATGTACGACAGGCGCGTGTGGGCATCGGCGAACGCCTTCGGCGTGCCGTAGCAGCCTTCGTCGCGCGCCATCTCGCGAAACAGCGCGATATCGACCAGGCAGTCGTCCTTTTTCTCGTACCAGCGCCCTTCCATGTCGGCCTGCGCCATCGCCGACAGCAGGCGCAGGTCCAGTTCGTGCGACAGCTTGCGGATCAGGAATTCGGCCGACTGGCCGTTCTTGTTACCAGCCAGTGCAAAAAACGGCAGCTGATGCACGGTGATGATGCGGCAAATGTGTTCGCGCAGCGCAAACGGCACTCCCGCATGCCAGCACAGAATGCGCGCATCGATGGCGCCGCGTTTCGAGTGGCCCGGCTGGCCGATGCGCCCGCTCTCTGGATCGATCACCGTGGTGGCCGGCTTGGCGATATCGTGCAGCAGCGCCGCATAGAACAGGATGAAGCGTTCCTCGGCGCTGCCGTCGATGTAGTCGCCGCCGCGCATCAGGGCCTCGACCACCATGCGCGTGTGTATCCAGACGTCGCCTTCGGCATGGTAATACGGGTCCTGCGGCGTCGAGGCCAGCAAGGCCAGCCCGGGGATCGCGTGCAGGAACCAGGCCCAGTCGGGCGCCTGGCCGGGCGCCGGCACATGCGCGGCCATGGCTTTGTAAGTCAGTTTGTCCATCATGTGGCTCCTTCGGTGACCAGGCCCAGGTCTTCCCATGTCGTGCTCAGGCGCGGTGCGTAGATATCGACCCCGGGCGCCAGCTGGTTCGGCACATAGGGCTGCTGCGAGTGGTGCATCTTCGAGTCCAGGATGGCCTGCACGAAGTCGCTGCGCACCCATTTGTAGCGCGCCGCGACCACGCCGTCTTCTTCGACCTTGACGTACAGGCCCTCGGCCAGGTCGGACTTGTCGGCCTGGGTCCAGCATTTGGCCAGGTCCAGGCCTTCGCGCTCGACCGTCGCTTCGAAGTCATGGCGCCAGCGCCCGGTCTTGGCCAGCGAAAAGCGGATCAACGCTGTCAGGTCGGCCAGCCGTGCCGGCGCGATGCCCGCGTACAGCACCGGCACCGCCAGCACCGGCGCCTCGCCCAGCAGCGCTGCGCGCGCGGCGGTCGACAGGAATATCTGTTTGTCGCGGTCGTAGATGTCGAATTCGCAGAACAGATGCGGCAAGTGGTTGTAGAAGACGCTGTGCTTCTTGCCCATCCACTCGCCGTACATCACGTGGCGGTCGCCCAGGCGTTCGATCAAGGCGCTTTCGTGGGCGGCGGCCCAGCGCTTGAAAATGCTGAACTGGCGCTCGCGCCCGCCGCCGGCCAGGTAATGGCCACGGCTTTGCAGCAGCAGTTCGGCGCCTTCGGAAAAGCTCAGGCCCGCATTCGCGCCATCGAGTTTTTCTTCGACCACGATGTAGCGGCCGGCCAGTGAGGCGTAGGCCGCGCGCGGATCGTTGCGCTTGTTCGGCTTGCCGAAACCGTCGTCGCCCTGCTGCAGCTGCGAGCCTTCCAGGTGGCGCGTGGACGGGTATTTATGTAATTCGAGATTGTGAACGAAGTTCGTCATGATGTGCTCCATGGTGTAGATGGGAGCTGACGACAAAGGCGGAACTACGCCACGACGGCAAGGTCGTGGGAAGGAGGCATGCGGCATGCACAGCGTACCGGTGGCTGGTGAAAGCTCACTCCCGGCAGGTCAATCCGATATCGTCAGCAGATAGCTTGGCTGTGGTCAGGCACGGCAGGTTCTCGATTCAGTAGTGGCTTGTATTGCGAAGGCGCCGAGTCTAACCCGGTTTTTACGCCGATGTAAAGAAGAATATGAACGCGTGGCGCACTGGGCGCAGGCGCCGCGCGCTCATTATTCGGGCTCAGTGTTGGTACGCGCCGATGTCGTAGCCGGAGAACACATTGCGCGGACGGCCATTGAAGTCGGTGGCGGCGGCATGCTGCGGCGTGGCCCGCCCGATCGCCGGCGAGCTGGCGCTCAGGCTCAAGTCTGGCAGCGCCGCGCTGGTGTTGCCCGCGAACAGCGGCGCCGAACTGACCGTGCCGCTGTGCGTCAGGCCGTTTTTCAGGCGCCAGTCGTAGCTGCTGTTTTTGTAGACCAGGTTGTTCCGGTAGCTGTTGTTGCGGCCCGTGCTGCCCAGCTCCGAAATGCCGATCTTGTTATCGTAGACGATGTTGTTGTACACCGCCGTGCGGTCGTTCGGGCCGGACGTGCGATAAAAGTCGCCGCCGCCGACGACGATGCCGGTGTTCGAACCGGTCACGGTGTTGTTGGAGACGATCACCTCGCGCGCATCGTGCCACAGGTGGATGCCCGCCTCCGCCACCCGGTACACCACATTGTTCTTCACGCTGCCGGTGGTGCTCATGTAGATGCCCTGCACGAAGCGACACCCGGCGGGGCCGATGTCATGCACCAGGTTGGCGAGCGCGTGCGACTGCACGCCGCCGTAGTAGCCGTCCACGCCGATGGCGGCGCCGCCGGCGCTGTTGCAGCCGCCTTCGCGCGCGACGTGGTGTACATGGTTGCTGCGGATGGTGTCGTGGGAGCCGCCGTTGTAGATGCCGCTGGTCCAGCGCTCGCCGCCGCGATGCGCGCCGCCGTCGATGTCGAAGCCGACGATGTCGACGTAGTCGCCGCGGTTGTCCCAGGCGCTCGCGCTGCCCGAACGGGCCGGCGGCACGATCCGGGCGCCCCAGCGCCGGGTCGAGACGAAGGCGATGCGCGCGTCGGCGCGGCCGCTGGCGGTGGTCTTGACGCCACCGCTGTAGAGGCCCGGCGCCACGTACACGGTCGTGCCCGGGGCCACCGCGCGCGCGGCCCGCGCCAGTGTGCGGAAGGGCCGCGTGGCGCTGCCGGGATTGTCGTCGGCGCCTTGCGGCGAGACGTACAGCGCGCTGCCAGGCCTGGCGGCGACGCTTGCCTGCTCGTCACCGGCGCCGCCCGTCCCATAGCCGGCCACGGCGAACGATTCCGGCGCAACGTCGGGCAGTTGCGCCGCATCGGGGCCGCCGGCGTCATCGGCTTCATCAGCTGCAGCGGGGACGGCCTGGCCGGCGGGAGCGGGATCGGGCGGCCTGGCCTGCTGCGGGACCGTGGCCCCGGCCGCCGTTTGCGCCTGCGCAGGCGCGCCTGCGGCGTCCCCGCCGCCGCCGCAGGCACCCAGTAACAAGGCGAAACTACTGCAGGCAAGTGTCACGGCGCGTTGCTCCAGATTGATCAAGGTTATCTTACTCATGCGAAGTTCCTCTTCCAAAAGCGTGAATGGCCTGGTTTGAGGCTGCTCAATGCGCAAGGTTCGGATTTGTTACGAAGTTTTTTTCAGCAATAGTATTGAGCAATTTCGCATGCCGCGCCGCGTGTGGATTGCCGATCCGGCATCGTTTTGGATTATCGCAACACCTTGGGCGCTAAACGCGGGCGCAACATTGCCAAAGGAATACGGCAAGAGTGCGCTGAATAGACAGTATCCGGACAAGTGCGTATGCTTTCAGGAAAGGCGGCCCATCACGGGGGGGCGCTGCGGCATCCGATTTTCACCGACAGGAGCGCGTCCCGACTTGAACGTCCACGCCACATCAGTCCGTCGCCACGCGCGCGCCTTCGGGCGCCGCCTCCGTTCACCCGTGACGGACCGCCGATGACACCCGTGCCCCGTCCCGACCGGGCGCAACGACGCCGCTGGCTGGCGCCATTGATCGCCGCGCTGTACCTGTACGCCGGCGCGGCGCTGGCGGCGACCGGCGCGGCGAACCGTTGGGACAAGCTGGCCACCCCGCTGTTCGAGCACATTGGCCTGGACCAGGGCTTGCCGCACCCGGTGGCGATGGCGCTGGCGCAGGATGGCGACGGCTTTATCTGGATCGGCACCCAGCGCGGCCTGGCGCGCTGGGACGGCTACCGCATGCTCTCCTTCGTACACAACGCCGCCGACCCGTACTCGGTTCCCGCCGACTTTATCCAGGCGCTGCACGTGGACCGGCGCGGGCGCCTGTGGATCGGCACCGCCACCGGCGGGCTGGCCATGTACGACAAGGTGCGCGAGCGCTTCATCCGCTTTCCCGCCGGCGCGGCCGGCCTGGCCGACGCCGCCATCAATGCGATCGCCAGCGACGGCATGGGCGGCGTCTGGGTCGGCACGCCCTCGGGCCTGGACTACGTCGACCCGGCGCGCACCGCCGTGCGCCACTATCGTCCCGATCCCGGCGTCCCCGGCGCCCTGCCCGACGCCCGCATTCGCGCGCTGCACCTGGACCGCAAGGGCAATCTGTGGGTCGGCACCAGCAGCGGCCTGGCGCGGCGCGACGCCGTCAGCGGGCGCTTCGAAACGGTCGCGGTGGGCGACGGTGGCGCGGACGGCGCCGCGCACGACGCGGTCCTCTCGTTCGGCGAAAACAGCCGCGGCGAGATCGCTTTCGGCACCCTGAAAAGCGGCATCGGCGTGGTCGACGCCGGCGCCACGCGGGCGCGCATCATGCGCCTGGACGGTATCAGCGACGCCCACGCCAACATGGTGCTGGCCATTTCCGAAATCGTGCCGGGGCGCTGGTGGGCCAGCACCTACGGCGGCGGCATCATCGACATCGACGCCGCCAACGGGCGCGCGCGCCGCATCGTGCATCAGTCGGCGGTGCCGGCCAGCCTGGCCAACGACCGCGCCGCCGCCCTGCTGCGCGACCGCAGCGGCCTGATTTGGGTCAGCAACGAGCGCAGCGTCGATTTTCATGACCCCAACAACCGCGCCGTGGCCGCCGTCTTCGGCGCGCACGGCTTGCCGGAAGCGGCCGTCAGCGCCCTGATGACCGACTCCGGCGGGCGGGTCTGGCTCGGCCTTGCCGACCAGGGCCTGGACCTGGTCGGCGCCGACGGCGCCCGCAGCGCCGCGCTGCGCCCCGACCCGTCGCGCCTGGACAGCGCGTTGCCCAACCGCGTGCTGCTGGCGCTCGCCGAAGCCAGTCCGCAGGAAGCCTGGATCGGCACGCAACTGGGCTTGTACCGCACCTCGGACCGCGGCCGCAGCGTGGCGCGCATCGCGCTGCCGCAGGCGAACGCCTATCCACGCATCGGCACCATCGTGGCGCAGGCCGGCCAGCTGTGGCTCGGCACCTTCGACGGCTTGCTGCGCTATGACCCGGCCGCCAATACGCTGACCACCTATGCCAGCGGCCCGGGCGGCCTGACCGACAACCGCGTCCAGACGCTGATGGCGGCGCCCGGCGGCGCGCTCTGGATCGGCACCCGCAACGGCTTGAACCGGCTCGACCCAGGCAGCGGCAAGATCGAGCAGATCCTCGCCAACCCGAGCAACGAAAGCGCCCTGTCCGACCCGGTCATCAGCGACCTGGCCATGGATGGACGCGGGCGCCTGTGGGTCGCCACCCACGGCGGCGGCATCAACGTGCTCGAAATGCGCACTCCGCTCGGCGCGCCCGTGTTCCGGCGCCTGGGCCTGGCCGACGGCCTGCCCAGCAGCGCGGTGTCGGCCCTGCGCCTGGACCGCAGCGCGCGCATGTGGGCCGCCACCGGCAACGGCATCGCCGTCATCGACAGCGGCAGCCTGAAGGCGCGTGCGCTGGCGCGCGCCGAGGGCCTGGGCTTTCCCACCTACTTCATCGGCGCGGCCGCCGCCACCCCGGAAGGCGACCTGCTGTTCGGCGCCACCGGCGGGCTGACCGTGGTTCACCCCGAGCGCCTGGCCAACTGGGAATACCGCCCGCCGCTGGCGATCAGCTCCCTGCGCACCGACGGCCATCCGGTGGCGGGCGCGCAGGTGCTGGCCCAGCGCGACAGCCGCCTGATCCTGCCGCCCGGGATCAAGGGCTTCGAGATCGAAGTGGCGGCCCTCGATTTTTCGGATGCGAAGCGCAACCGCTACGCGTTCTTGCTGGAAGGCTACGACCAGGCCTGGGTCGAAAACGACGCCAACCGGCGCGTGGCGTCCTACAGCAACCTGGCGCCGGGGGCTTACCGCCTGCGCGTGCGCGGCGCCAACCGCGACGGCGTGTGGGCCGACGAGGAACTGGCGATCCAGGTGCGCGTGCTGCCGGCCTGGCACCAGACCTGGTGGGCAAAGCTGGCGTATGCGCTGGCCGCGCTGGCGGCCATGTATGGGCTGTACCGCTGGCGCATCACGCAGTTGGAGCGCAGCCGCGCGGCGCTGCAGGCGCTGGTGTACTCGCGCACCCAGCACCTGGAAAAACTCAACGCCATCGTCAAGTCGATCAACGAGCAGCTCGATTTCGACGCCCTGCTCCAGACCATCCTGCGCGAGTCGATGTTCATCAAGGGGATCGACGCCGCCTGGGCGCTGGTGCGCGAGACCGATACCGACAGCCTGGCGATGCGCGCGTCCTGGGACCGCGACGGCGGCGTGCCGGTCGAAGAACGCATGGCGCTCGACGAGGCCGAAGCGCGCTACGTCGCCGCGGCCGAGTTGATCACCACCGACATTTACCTGACCCGCGCCGGCCCAAGCGCGCCGCGCGCGGGCTACGCGCAACTGGCGGTACGCATCTGCATCGAGCACCGCATCGAAGGCTTTCTGGTATTCGAAAACCGCGCGCCGCAAGTGCCGCTGCAAGATGGCGACCTGGAACTGCTCAAGGCGCTCAAGGAACCGTTCGTGTCGGCCTTCCAGAAGGCCAATGCGCTGCGCCTGATCGAACAGGCGCGCGCCCGCGCCGAAGCGGCCACGCGCGCCAAGAGCGAATTCCTGGCCAATATCAGCCACGAAATCCGCACGCCGATGAACGCCATCCTCGGCTTCGCGGGCCTGGGCACCCACCTGGAACTGGCGGCCAAGCCGCGCGACTACTTCCGCAAGATCGCGCGCGCCGGCAACAACCTGCTCGACATCATCAACGACATCCTCGATTTTTCAAAGATCGAAGCGGGCAAGCTGGAACTTGAAGTGGTGCCCTTCGACCTGCCCGACACCTTGACCAATATCGTCGACTTGTTCGCCTGGCGCGCCGCCGAAAAAGAACTCGAACTGGTAATCTGGGCCGCACCGGACGTGCCGCAGATCCTGATGGGCGACCCGCTGCGGCTTGGCCAGGTGCTGATCAACCTGGTCGGCAACGCGCTCAAATTCACCGCGCACGGCCACATCCAGCTGCGCGTGGAACGCGATGCGGACTGGGACCGGGAGCGGCACGGCGACGCCACCAACCAGGTGCGCCTGTGCTTCGCGGTCGAAGACTCGGGAGTCGGCATCAGCCCGGAGCAGCAGGAGCGCCTGTTCCAGGCCTTTGCCCAGGCCGACGCCAGCACCACCCGCATCTACGGCGGCACCGGGCTGGGACTGGCGATTTCGCAGCAACTGGTACGCAAGATGGGTGGCGAAATCCGGGTCGACAGCGAACTTGGCGCCGGCAGCCGCTTCCACTTCACCCTGACCCTGAACGTGGCTCCGGCGCAGGGCGCGACGCGCCTGCAGGCCGGCGCCGGCGCGCGCGGCAAGAAGGTGCTGGTGGTGGACGACAGCGCGCCCACGCGCGAAATGCTCGAGCTGCAGTTGCGCAGCTTCGGGTTTGACGCCAGCGCGGTCGGCTCGGGCGCGGCCGCCCTGTTCGCGTTGCAGCTCGACGCCTACGACCTGGTGCTGATGGACTGGAACATGCCCGACATGGACGGCCTGGAAACGGCGCGCCGCATCAAGGACGACCCGACCCTGGCGGCGATCCCGTCGATCATCATGGTCACCGCCTTTGCGCGCGACCATATCAAGGCGGCGGCCGAAGAAGCGGGCATCGGCGCCTTCCTGGTCAAGCCGGTGTCGGCCTCGCAACTGCTCGACAGCGTGCTGGCGACCATGGGCTTCGACGCCGCCGTGCCCGCGCACGACGCCGCCCCGTTCCCGTCGCAGGCGGCCGAACGCATTCTTGGCGCGCGCGTGCTGGTGGTGGACGACAACCTGGTCAACCAGCAAGTGGCCAGCGAAATCCTGCGCCGCGCCGGCGTGCATGTGGACCTGGCGGGCAACGGGGTCGATGCGGTGCGCCTGGTCGACCAGGCCACGTACGACGCGGTGCTGATGGATATCCAGATGCCCGAGATGGATGGCTACCAGGCCAGCGCGCGCATCCGCGCCAACCCGCGTCACGCCGAGCTGCCGATCATCGCCATGACCGCACACGCGGTGGCCGGCTACCGCGACAGCTGCCTGGCGATGGGCATGAACGATTACCTGTCCAAGCCGATCGAGCCGGCCATCCTGTACACCGTGCTGGCCGGATGGATCCGCCCCGATCCGACCCGCGTGGCGGCGGCCGCCGCCCCCGAGCCGGCCGGCGGCGAGGCGCCGGCGCACCTGCCCGGCATCGACGTGGCGGCCGCCATGGCGCGCCTGGGCCACAACGGCCCGCTGCTCACGCGCCTGCTGGCCATGTTCGCCAAGGACTTCGCCGCCAGCGGCGCCGCTATCGAACAGGCGCTCGCCAAGGGCGAGCTGGAACAGGCCGGCCTGCTGGCCCACAAGATCAAGGGCGCGGCCGGCAACCTGTCGGCGCAGGACCTGTACCGCGCCGCCGGCGAGCTGGAAGAGCGCCTGATGGCGCGCGATGGCGCCATCGCCACCCAATTGTTACCGGGATTTCTGGCGCTGTTTAACGAAGTGATGGACGGCGCCCACAGCAACGAAAATAACATATAGCTATGCTTGCTAAAGCTTGATACTGATCAATAATTGTCCTACGATGACTGGGTGCTTCTCTTACGTGATTCGTCATACTCCTACACGAAAAGGTCCCCCATCATGACTACCCACCTGCATAGCGATCTGGACTCCCTGCTGCAAAAATTGTCCAGCGATGATGTATTCCGCGCGCGCCTGCTGGGGGACCCGGTGGCGGCCCTGGGCAGCCTTGGCATTGCGCTCTCGCCGGGGCAGATTCCGTCGCAACGTTGCCTCGCGGGCAAGGACGCCATCGCGATTGACCGCATGGCGTTCATGTCCAAGCTCGACAGCGCCGCCGGCGCGATTCCCTTCTTTTTGTCCGGTAACGCGTAAGCGGCCGTCGTCATTGCTCACCGTTCACGCTTCATAGCGTAACTCCAGCGTGGCCTGGCCGGCGGCTGCGACACCGCAGCCGCACACGGCGACCACCGCATCGGACAAGGGATCGAGCCCGAACGCGCGTTCGATCACCTTCTCGTTCACCGCCGCCGTCACAAAGGCCGGCATGCCCGCTTCGGCGGCCAGCAGATAAAACGTTTGCGACAGATGGCCGGCGTCGAGCATGAGCGCGCGGTGGGCCTTGGCGTGGTTGCGGTACTTCCAGAAGTTGCGCGCCACCCGCGCCGCCATCGCCACCATCACCGGGGCGTCGACGAACCAGTGCTGGTCCGCCACGAACTGGCGCGCCAGCTCGCTCGCGGCGGCCGGCTCGAGCGCCGCCATCGGTTCCAGTGCATGCTTGAGCGAATGGTAGTGGTACAGGCCGGGCGCGACGCCCGGCACGCGCCGCACCAGCACATAGGCTTCGGTCGGATGCAGGCCGCCGGCCGAGGGACTGGTTTTTTTGAATACCAGCGCCTCCTGCGCCACCATGCTCTGGAACTGGACGCCGAAGGTGCGCTGCAGCAGGCGCGCCAGCACCTCGGGCGGCAGCGGCGCGTCGGGATCGTAATTGCGGCCGGTGTAGCGCCGCAGCAGCTGGGCGTCCAGCGGGCCGGGCTGGGCGGGCGGCAGCGCGATGGCGTGCGCGCTGTCGCCGCGTTCGATGGCCGGCTCGGGCGGCGCCCCGTAGGACTGGACCAGTTCCTCGAAACTGGGGAAGTGCATGCCCTTGTCGACCTGCATGCCGTCCCAGCGGCTGAACATGTGGGCGGCGGCCGACAGCGGGCGCCAGTGCTGCGCGCGCAGCACGGCGTCGCGTTCGCGCGCGGCCATGTTGTTGCTGCCATCGTCGCCGCCGTCGTCGAGCAGGAGGCCGAGCCCGAGCAGGCCCTCGACCATGGCGGCGCCGAGCTGGCGCTCCGCATCGCTGCGCTCGGTCCAGGCGGTCTGGCCGATGGCGCCCAGGGCGGCCACCTGGGCCGCGTCAATGGTGGTTTCGCGGTCCAGGTGCGGCGCCAGCGCCACCCAGCGCAGCGAGGCGCTGAGCGCTCCCTCGCCGGAGAACAAGGCGGCCCAGTCGATGCCAAGGTCTTCGCGCGGTTCGATGAACAGTACTGCACAACGCCGTATCTTCATAAGGGTCCGCCCTGGTCGAGGCCGGGCGCCGCCCGGCTGGATGAGTGCTGGAATGCAGACCGATCATAGCCTGTGCCTTGCATCGACGCACGTGATTTGCGAATTGACGAGCTCGCTTACAACGGTCGGAGCGCGGTTTCACCTTGAACAGCGACAAGGAAGCGGCCGGCGCGCGCGCTCTACAATGGCTGAGCTTGTGTCCGAATGTCAGACCTGACACCGGGGGTGGGTTGGCGGATCGGCTACACTGCCGGATTGACATTTCAAGGGCAAGCTGTATGGACCGGGCGGAAGCGAAGCAGTGGATTGAACAAACATGCGGCGCAGGCTGGCTGCACCTGGTCGACGAGGTCTTCGACAAGGTGCCGCCGGGGATCGTGATCGACGAGGTGTTTCAAAAATGGGCACGTTTGCTTGTGCGCTGCACGCCCTACGACGAGGCGTTCGAATCGTACCTTCACGACATCGAGTGGCTCAGCGCCGAGATCTGCGAAATCTGCGGCAAACCGGGCGAGGAGACAATGCACGACGGCTGGATGATCACGCGCTGCCCGCGCCACGCCCTGCTCCCGCGCAACCGCTAGATGAGACGGGCCGCCGCCTTGTCAGTGCATCAGCGTTGCTTCGTCATCAGCTTGTCATGTACGCCACCTAGAATTCCGCGTTTATACTTGGAGGCTCTGCAATGGCAATCAAACGGAATCTGGCAGTGATCTGCGCGGCAACAGTCGCGCTCGGCGCATGCAACAGCAACGATCCGGTGCTCCTCAACACCCTCGACGGCAAGGCGCCGCTGGTGGTGGCGCACCGCGGCGCCGGCGGCTACCTGCCGGAAGAAACCGTGGAAGCCTATGCCATGGCCATCGAGCAAGGCGCCGACGCGATCGAGCCGGACGTGGTCTCGACCAAGGACGGCGTGCTGATCGCGCGCCACGATCCCAACCTGATTTACAGCACCGATGTCGCCTCGCATCCAGAGTTCGCCAGCCGCAAGCGCAAGATGAGCGTGGACGGCCTGGTCGAGGAAGGCTGGTTCGCGGGCGACTTCACCCTGGCCGAAATCAAGACCCTGGGCGGGACTTCCACCGATGCCGAGCGACCCCAGCAGTTCAACGGGCGCTACAAGATTGCGACGATCCAGGAAATCGTCGACATGATCAAGAAGAGTGGCCGCAACATGATCCTGTATCCCGAGACTAAAAACCCGACCTTCCACCGCGAAGCCGGCCTGCCGCTCGAAGACAAGCTGCTGGCCCTGCTCACCGCCGCCGGCTGGAACAGCCCGACGGCGCCGGTGTTCGTACAGTCCTTCGAGCCGGGCAGCCTGAAGTACATGCGCGGCAAGGGCGCGACCGTGCGCATGGTGCAACTGATCGACGCCGACGATGTCGACCTGAAAACCGGCGCCCTCACCTACGCCGCGCCGTTCGACCGTCCGTACGACTGGGCGGTGGCGGGCGACAAGCGCCTGTTCAGCGCCATGGTCACGCCGGCCGGGCTGGCCGAGATCAAGACCTACGCCGACGCCATCGGACCGTGGAAACGCTATATCGTCAGCTCCAAGGGCAGCCTTGGCACCGACGGCAAGCTGGTCGACGCCAACGGCGACGGCAAGGTCAACGAGGCCGACAGCACCACCACCGCGCCGACGAGCCTGGTGGCGGATGCGCACAAGGCCGGCCTGCTGGTCCATCCTTATACCTTCCGCAACGAAAAACGCCGCCTGGCGCTCGATTACAAGGGTGATCCGAAGCGCGAATACAAGCAGTTTTACGCGCTCGGCGTCGATGGCGTGTTTTCGGACTTCGCCGATACGGCGCTGGCCGCGCGCGCGGACTATCTGAAGGAAATCGGCTACTAGCCTGAATTTTGCACAAAAAGGGGCAAGAATGCCGTAAGTGATTGATAGAATGGGAGTTATCTAAAAACCTACCCTATCAGCACGAACACACCTTGCCCGACATGAATTCTACCCCAGAGCAGCTCCGTTTTGCATCCATTCCCGCTC